>NZ_JCBANC010000013.1:0-124061 GCF_059760815.1 Achromobacter sp. 1012554356
CCCCGAGCGCATACGCCAACGCCCAGGTCTCAGACTTATCGATCCACATCAACGGCGTCTCAATCGTCACCCGTGACCCGAGCCCCAGCCCCAACGCCACCTGCTGCGCTTTGATCGTGTCATCCCGGCAATCCGGATAGCCGGAGAAATCCGTCTCGCACATCCCCCCCACCAACACATCCAGCTGACGCCGATACCCCAGCGCCGCCGCCAGCGTCAGAAACAGCAGATTGCGCCCCGGCACAAACGTATTCGGCAAGCCATTCGCCTGCATTTCGATTGCCCGGTCGCTAGTCATGGCCGTATCGCCCACCTGCCCCAACACCTTCAGGTCCAGCAAATGGTCCTCGCCGAGACGCGCCGCCCAGTCCGGAAAATTGGCCCGGATCTCGCGCAGCACATTCAGCCGTGCCGACAGTTCGATGTGATGGCGCTGTCCGTAATCGAAAGCGACCGTCTCCACATGCGCGTAGCGGTCCAGCGCCCAGGCGAGACAAGTGGTGGAATCCTGCCCGCCCGAAAACAGCACGAGCGCGCGACGTTGATGATTTTGCATAAAGGGGGCTTATGGAATGACGAAGGGATACCCCGCACTTTAACCGAGCAAACCGCCTCCCCCGTAAGGAACGCTGCGTAAAATCGACCGATCATTTTCAAGGTTTTCCCGCAACGCCCGCTTCGATTTAGTCCTCTTCCAACAGCCGTCAGACGGATCCCCGCACGATGAATGCCAAGCGCACGCAGTCCGATTCCGCAGAACCCTTGCGTCACGATATCCGGCTGTTAGGCCGGCTGTTAGGAGAAGTCATCGAAGAATGCGAAGGCAAGCGCGTCTTCGACACCATCGAGACCCTGCGCCGCACCGCCGTCAAATTCCGCCGCGAAGGCGACGACGCCGACAGCAAGCTGCTCGAACAGCGCGTCAAGCGCCTGCAAGGCAGCGACCCCAACTCCGTCGCCCGCGCCTTCAGCTACTTCCTGCATCTGGCCAACATCGCCGAAGACCGCGACCAGAACCGCCGCCAACGCGCCCGCGCCCTCACCGACGGCACGGCCGCGCGCGGCAGCCTGCGCGAAGCCATTCAGATTCTCGGCGGACAAGGCGTCGGCGTCGCGCGCATCCGCCGCCTGCTGGCCGAGGCCTGCGTCATGCCCGTCCTCACCGCGCACCCCACCGAAGTCCAGCGCAAGAGCACCCTCGACGTTCACCGCGAAATCTCCACCGCCCTCGCGCAACGCGAAGCCCAGCTCACGCCCGATGAGCTGGCCGAACTCGACACCGCCCTGCTCGGCCGCGTCGCCACCCTGTGGCAGACCCGCATGCTGCGCTACACCCGCCTGACCGTCGCCGACGAAATCGAAAACGCGCTCTCGTACTACCGCAGCACCTTCCTGCAGGTCATTCCACGCCTCTACGGCGACCTCTCCAAGCTGCTCAACCGCGAATCCGCCAAGCCCTTCGCCGCCCCGCCTCCTCCGCTCGAACCCTTCCTGCGCATGGGAAGCTGGATCGGCGGCGACCGCGACGGCAATCCCAACGTCGATGCCGCCACCCTGGAACGCGCCCTGCTGCGCCAGGCCACTGTCCTCTTCGAGCACTACCTGCAGGAAGTCCACGCCCTCGGCGCCGAACTGTCCATCACCACCCTGCTCATCGCCGTCAACCCCGAACTGCTCGCGCTCGCCGAGCGCAGCGGCGACGACTCCCCGCACCGCCGCGACGAACCCTACCGGCGCGCCCTCGTCGGCATCTACGCCCGCCTGGCCGCCACCGCGCTGCGCCTGACCGGCCAGAACCTCGCCCGCCGCAGCACCGTCGCCGCGCCCGCCTACGACGCGCCCCAAGAGCTGGCCGCCGACCTCGCCGTCATCGCCGCGTCGCTCGGCGCGCACCACGGCGCCCCGCTCGCCAAACTGCGCCTGTCCGGCCTGCAGCAGGCTGTCGAAGTCTTCGGCTTTCACCTCGCCACCGTCGACCTGCGCCAAAGCTCCGACGTCCACGAAGCCGCGCTCGCCGAACTCTTCTCGCGCGCCGGCGTCACGCACGATGGCAAGCCCCTGGACTACCTCGCGCTATCCGAAGAACAACGCGTCGACCTGCTGCGCGCCGAACTCGCGCAGGCGCGCCCGCTGGCATCGCCCTGGATCGCCTACTCCGAAGACACCACCCGCGAACTCGCCGTCCTGCGCGCCGCCGCCGCCGGCCGCGCCCGCTACGGCAAACAGGCCGTGCGCCAGACCATCGTCTCGCACACCGAAACGCTCAGCGACCTGCTCGAAGTCATGGTCCTGCAGAAAGAAGCCGGCCTCATCGCGCCCGCCGGCCAGGACATTCCCGCCGAAGACGGCCTCATGGTCGTGCCCCTCTTTGAAACCATCCCCGACTTGCAGCGCGGCGCCGACATCATGGCCGCCTGGCTCGACCTGCCCGAAGTCCGCCAGCGCGTGAAGCTTGCGCAGAATGGCGCGCAGGAAGTCATGCTGGGTTACTCCGACAGCAACAAGGACGGCGGCTTTCTGACGTCCAACTGGTCGCTCTACCAGGCCGAGCGCGCGCTCGTCGACGTCTTCTCCACCCGCAACGTCCGCCTGCGCCTCTTTCACGGCCGCGGCGGTTCCGTCGGACGCGGCGGCGGCTCCAGCTTCGACGCCATCCTCGCCCAGCCCCCCGGCACCGTTGCCGGCCAGATCCGGCTGACCGAACAGGGCGAAGTCATCCAGAGCAAATACAAGGACGCAGAAGTCGGCCGCTGGCACCTTGAACTGCTCATCGCCGCCACCCTCGAATCCAGCCTCGCCCCGCGCGCCGAAGCCACCAGCGCCGAAGACGCCCACATGGCTCACCACGGCCCCGCCATGTCCTTCATGTCCGACACCGCGCAACGCACCTACCGCGGCCTCGTCTACGACACCCCCGGCTTCGCCGAATACTTCTTCGCCGCCACCCCCATCAGTGAAATCGCCGGCCTGAACATCGGCTCACGCCCCGCCTCCCGCAAAAAGGGCCAGCGCATCGAAGACCTGCGCGCCATCCCGTGGGGCTTCTCGTGGGCCCAATGCCGCCTCATGCTCACCGGTTGGTACGGCATGGGCTCCGCCATCGAGGCCTACCTCGAATCCGGCGCCCCCGACGCCCCCCGCTCACGCCGAGGCCGCCTTGCACAACTGCGCGAAATGGCGCGCGACTGGCCCGCCTTCCGCACGTTGCTTTCCAACATGGAAATGGTGCTGGCCAAATCCGATCTGGCGATCGCGGCCCGCTACGCCCAGCTCGTCCCCCAACGCGCTTTGCGCGAGCGCATCTTCGGCGCCATCAGCGCCGAACACGGCCGCACCGTCGCGATGCTCAAGCTGCTGACGCAACGCGAACTGCTCGCCGATAACCCCACGTTGCAGATCGCGCTGCGCGAGCGCTTCGCCTATATCGACCCGCTCAACTATTTGCAGATCGACCTCATCCGCCGGCATCGCGCGGCGCAGAAGAACCCGAGTGCGGAGATCGACAAGCGGGTGCAGCGCGCGATCCATCTGACGATCAACGGGATCGCGGCGGGGCTGCGGAATTCGGGGTAAGGCCTCTGCCGTCAACACGAACCGTTGGGTGTCGCTGGCGCCGCCAGCATCGCAGCTTGCGGCCGGTGTCAGACACCCAGCCACGTCGCGGCAAACTCAGACGACAGTGCGTAAGGGTGTCAGACACCTGAGAGCATCTGCATCTAGGCCGCCGTCAGACACCAGGAAGACTGCGCCAGCGCGAAGCGTCACCCCACCGACGCAAGACACCGCGTAAGCCCCGCCAGGCCGCCCGCGCGGCCGACGCGGGGCGGGCTCCGCAAGACTCTTCAAACCCGCGCAAGCGCAGGCAAGAACCTCAAGAACCCCGCCAGCCCCAGCGCCCGACAAGCTCAAGCCGCCGGGCGTCAAAAGAACATGCAGCCCGGCAGCAAAGCACGTCCAAAGACGCCAACCAACAAGACAGGCACCCTTCACGGCACAACTAGCATCAACTAAGCCGGATACCTATTCAGCCACGCCCCGCGCTCAGACCCGGCCATCAGCCGAAGTCAGCCGATAAATCCGCCAGCGCCAATCACGCCCACCGTCCACCCACCGAACATCCCCAATCCTCCATTTGTCCACCCCCAGCAACTTTTAGTACTATCCCCCACAGAAATTCTATACACGCACAAATGTTCGTATATAGAACACAAAGATTTTTCTGGCCAAGCGCGCACAGAAAGGCACCCTGGACGAGACAGCATCACCCCTGGTCCCCGCGTGCCCGCCTGCGAGCAGCAGCCGCAAGCACCAAGCGAGCCATCATGGACACTCCCCTCAAGAATCTCGCCGTCATCGGCGCAGGCGCCATGGGCAGCGGCATTGCCGCGCTGTTCGCCTCGAAGGGACTCGACGTCGTTCTGATTGATCCGGTCGAAGGCGCCCTGGAACGCGCGTTGAAGACCATCGAACGTCAGCTCAACGTCTACGCCCCCGGCCAAGTCCAGGAAGTCATCCAGCGCATCCGCCTGGAACCCGGCTTGGAAGCCGCCGCCACCAGCGACCTCGTCATCGAAGCCGTCCCGGAAAATCTCGACCTCAAGCGCGGCATCTTCGCCAAGCTCGACACCCTGTGCCCCGCGCACACCGTCTTCGCCACCAACACCTCCGGCCTGTCCATCAACGCCATCGCCAGCGCCGTCCAGCGCCGCGACCGTTTTGTCGGCACTCACTTCTTCACCCCCGCCGACGTCATCCCCCTCGTCGAAGTCGTCCGCAACGATGACACCTCGGAGGACACCGTCGCCAAGGTCATGGCCACCCTGCGCTTCGGCGGCAAGCGGCCCGTTCTCGTTCGGCAGGACATCCCCGGCTTCATCGCCAACCGCATCCAGCACGCCCTCGCCCGCGAAGCCATCTCCCTGCTGGAAAAAGGCGTCGCCAGCGCAGAGGATATAGACGAAGTCGTCAAATGGAGCCTGGGCATCCGCCTCGCCCTGTCCGGCCCGCTAGAACAGCGCGACATGAACGGCATTGACGTCCACTACGCCATCGCCAGCTATCTCTATAAAGATCTCGAAAACCGCACCGAGCCCTCCGACCTGCTCAAAAGCAAAGTCGACAGCGGCCACATCGGCGCCAAAAGCGGCCAGGGCTTCTACACCTGGAGCCCCGAACGCCGCGAGCGCGTCCTGCGCGAAAAAAGCGCCGCCCTCGGCGAACTCGCTGCGTGGCTCACAGGCAAAGCCAGCGGCTCCTGAGTCCGTTCTCAAACATCCACAAAAAGCGCGGCGGCCAAGACCGACCGCGCCATCGGGCCACGAGCCCACCCACACAAAGAAAAGCAATCGTCCGGCACGCCCGCATCGTCACCCGATCACGCGCGCCGCCGGACATCAGAGAACCGCCTTACGGAGTTGTTGGAGGCACCATGAATAAACTGGCTTCATTCTTTACCGAGCTGATGCGCAAGTATCTGCCCGATCCCTTCGTCTTTGCGATCGCGCTGACCCTGCTCACCGTGCTGCTCGCCATGGGCATCGAAGGACAAGGCATCGGCGACGTCACCCGCGCCTGGGGCAAAGGCTTCTGGAGCCTGCTGGCCTTCACCACCCAGATGGCCGTCATCCTCGCCATGGGCTACGTGCTGGCCACCGCGCCGCTGACCGACCGCCTGCTCAACCGCATCGTCAGCCACGTCCACAAGCCGCACACCGCCATCATCGTCGCCACGCTGGTCGGCGGCGTCGGCAGCTACCTGAACTGGGGCTTTGGCCTCGTCATTGGCGGCATCGTCGCCAAGAAGCTGGCCCTGAAGGTCAAGGGCGTTCACTACCCCCTGATCATCGCCGCCGCCTACAGCGGCTTCACCATGTACGGTCTGGGCCTGTCCGCCAGCATCCCCGTCCTGGTCGCCACGCCCGGCCACCCCACCGCCGCGCAGATGGGCACCATCCCCCTGTCGGAAACCATCTTCTCCGTGCCCATGCTGCTCACCAGCCTGGTCATCATCATCACCCTGCCGCTGCTCAACGCCTGGCTGCACCCCAAGAAGGGTGAGGCCATCGTCGAAGTCGATCCCAACATCGACCGCGATGCCAACGCGTCCAACGCCGCCGAAGACATGCTTGAAAAGGGCACCATCGCCTCCAAGCTCAACAACAGCCGCCTGCTCAGCATGCTGATTGGCGCCCTGGGCGTGGCCTACGTTGTCTTCCACTTCATGGACGGCGGTTCGCTGGACCTGAACCTCATCAACTTCATCATCCTGTTCCTGGGCATCATCCTGCTCGGCACGCCCGCCGCCTACGTCGCCAAGCTGACCGAAGGCATCAAGACCATTTCCGGGATCATCCTGCAGTACCCGTTCTACGCCGGCATCATGGCCATCATGGCCGCCTCGGGTCTGGTCACCACGATCTCCGCGGTCTTCGTCGACGTCGCCACGCCTGAAACCCTGCCGTTCTGGGGTCTGATCAGCTCGTTCGTCATCAACTTCTTCGCGCCGTCCGCGGGCGGCCACTGGGTCATCCAGGGTCCGTTCATGATCGACGCCGCCAAGGAAATCGGCAGCGCGCTCAACCAGACCACCATGGCCGTCATGCTGGGCAACGCCTGGAATGATCTGGTGCAACCCTTCTGGATCCTGCCGGCGCTGGCCCTGTCCAAGCTCAAGCTGCGCGACGTGATGGGCTATACCGTCATCATGATGCTGTGGGTCGGCGTGATCCACATCACCGCAGTATTGGCATGGGGCTATTTGACCCATTGATCGGTCCCCCGCTACGCGCTCACGCGCGCCCCCAGGGGCGACACCTGCAGACCGGCGGAGCCGGATCTGGCGGTGTCCCCGATCGGGGGGAGCCGGGAAGTTGTCTGAGCAGTGTTTTTTGAACCGAACGGGAATCGATATGACCAAACCCACCGCATATCTCGTCACCGGCGGCAGCGCCGGGATCGGCGCCGCCATCATCCGCATGCTGCTCGATGCCGGCCACAAGGTCGTCAACATCGACTACAAGCTGCCCGAGAATCCGCCGGCGGGTCTGGTCTCGTATCAGGCCGATCTGACCGACGAGGCGCGCACGCAGGAAGTCGCGCGCGAAGTCACCAGCGCGTTCAACATCGTCGGCCTCGTCAACAACGCCGGCGCCACGCGGCCCGGCACGGCCGACACCGCCACGCTGGCGGACTTGGATTACGTCGTCAATCTGCACCTGCGCACCGCGCTCATCCTGGTGCAGGCCGCGCTGCCCGCCATGCGCGAAGCCGGCTTTGGCCGCATCGTCAACATGTCGTCGCGCGCCGCGCTGGGCAAGCCGGATCGCGTGGTCTATTCGGCCACCAAGGCCGGGCTGGTGGGCCTGACGCGCACGCTGGCCATGGAACTGGGCGGCGACGGCATCACCGTCAACGCCATCGGCCCCGGCCCCATCGCCACGGATCTCTTCACGAAGAGCAATCCGGCCGGCGCGCCGCAGACCGAGCGCATCATCAACAGCATCGTCGTCAAGCGCCTGGGCACGCCCGAAGATGTCGCGCGCGCCGCGATGTTCTTTCTGTCGCCTGACAACGGCTTTGTCACCGGCCAGATGCTGTACGTCTGCGGCGGCACGACGCTCGGCGTCGCGCCCATCTGAGCGCGGCCGCCATGTCCGCCCTGATCGACCTTTCTGCCGCCCGCAGGCTTTGCCTAGCGGCGCAGCAGCGCGTGGTTGATCTGGTCGGCGGCGCGGCGCAGCGGCGGCAAAAAGGCTTCCAGCATCGCCTCGCGCGAGAAACGATTGGCATGACCGCTGACGTTCATCGCGGCGATCACGCGGCCGCTGCGGTCGATGATGGGCACGGCCACGGATTGCAGGCCGGGCTCCAGCTCCTGCGCCACGCAGGCATAGCCGTCGGCACGCACGCCGGCCAGCACGCGCTTCAATTCGGCAATGTCGGTGACGGTTTCCGCCGTGTAGGTCTGGATCTGGCTCATCGCCAAGACCCGGTCCAGCTCGGCTTCCGGCAGGCCCGCCAGCAGCACGCGGCCCATCGACGTCACCCACGCCGGCAAGCGGCTGCCCACGGCCAGATTGATCGTCATCACCTTATGCGTCGACAGGCGCAGGATGTACACAATGTCGGCGCCTTCCAGCACCGACACGGAGCAGGACTCGCGCGTCAGCTCGGCGACTTCTTCCATGTAGGGCAGCGCCAGGTTCCACAGCGGCGTGCCCGACAGATAGGCGTAGCCCAGTTCCAGGATGCGCGGGGTCAGCGAGAACTTGCGGTCGTCAGCCGTGACGTAGCCCAGGTGTTCCAGCGTCAGCAGGATGCGGCGCGCGCCGGCGCGGGTCAGCCCCGTTACCGCGGCCACCTCGGACAGCGTCATCTGCGAACGGTCGGGGCCGAAGGCCCGGATCACCGACAGGCCGCGCGCGAAGGACTGCACGTAACTGTCGCTGGGTTGCTGGGGATCTTGCTCGGCCATCCGTCTGGTTCCACGAGTAAAAGGCCCGCCGCGGCGAGCCTGCGTTGCCCCTTGCGGGCGACTCCGAACGATGGAGAGTGCGGCGTGCGGGCATGCCTTGACGCCTTCGCATTCCCCATGAAACGATGTTCTTCAGAAGAACGAAAGTTCGAAAGAAGAACAAATTATGACACGCCACCTATGAGCGAACATCATGATCTCTAAGACTGTTGCAAGCGCTGCCGCCGCCCTGGCGGACGTCCCCGATGGCGCCACCGTCATGATCGGCGGCTTCGGCACCGCCGGCCAGCCCATGGAACTGATCGACGCCCTGCTTGAACAGGGCGCCAAGGACCTGGTCATCATCAACAACAACGCCGGCAACGGCACCACGGGCCTCGCCGCCCTCTTGGGCGCCAACCGCGTGCGCAAGATCATCTGCTCGTTTCCGCGCCAGGCGGACTCGCAGATCTTTGACGGCCTGTACCGCAGCGGCAAGCTGGAACTGGAACTGGTGCCCCAAGGCAATCTGGCCGAGCGCATCCGCGCCGCCGGCGCCGGCATCGGCGCGTTCTTCACGCCCACCGGCTACGGCACCCCGCTGGCCGATGGCAAGGAAACCCGCGAGATCAACGGCCGCCAGTACGTGCTGGAGTACCCGCTGCACGCCGACTACGCGCTGATCAAGGCCGAACGCGGCGACCGCTGGGGCAACCTGGTCTACCGCAAGACCGCCCGCAACTTCGGCCCCATCATGGCCAGCGCCGCGCGCGTGGCCGTGGCGCAGGTCCGCGAGATCGTCGAACTGGGCGAGCTCGACCCCGAAACCGTCGTCACCCCCGGCATCTTCGTCAAGCGCGTCGTGCAGATCGCAGGCCAGCAGGCCGCCAAGGAGCAGCAATGAGCACCAAACTGACCCGCGACCAGATCGCCGCCCGCGTCGCGCAGGACATTCCTGAAGGCGCCTACGTCAACCTGGGCATCGGCCTGCCCACGCTCGTCGCCAACCACCTGCCGGCTGGCCGCGAAGTCATCCTGCACACCGAAAACGGCATGCTGGGCATGGGCCCCGCGCCTGCCAAGGGCGAAGAAGACTACGACCTCATCAACGCCGGCAAGCAGCCCGTCACCGAACAGCCCGGCTGCTCCTTCTTCCATCACGCCGATTCGTTCGCGATGATGCGCGGCGGCCATCTGGACATCTGCGTGCTCGGCGCATTCCAGGTCTCGCAGCATGGCGACCTGGCCAACTGGCACACGGGCGCGCCCGACGCCATCCCCGCCGTCGGCGGCGCGATGGACCTGGCGATCGGCGCCAAGGACGTCTTCGTGATGATGGAACTGCAAACCCGCGAAGGCCAAAGCAAGCTGGTCGACGCCTGCACCTATCCGCTGACCGGCGTGCGCTGCGTATCGCGTGTGTACACGGACGTTGCGGTGTTCGACATCAACAAGGATGGGGTGACGGTCACCGACATCTTTGGCGATATGACCGCCGATGAGCTGCTGCGCCTGACCGGCCTGCCGCTGAAGTTCGCGAACTGAATCCCCTTAATTGCCGCTACACCGCCCCGCGCGCCGGGGCGGCATCATGGAGAGTCCATCATGTTGTTCATGGTTCAAATGCAGGTCAATCTGCCCGTCGACATGCCCGCCGAACGCGCGGACAAGCTCAAGGCTGACGAAAAGGCCCTGGCGCAGCAGCTGCAGCGCGACGGCAAATGGAAGAGCCTGTGGCGCGTCGTCGGCCGTTACGCCAACGTCAGCATCTTCGACGTCGAAAACAACGACGAGCTGCACACGCTGCTGTCGTCGCTGCCGCTTTTCCCGTACATGGATATCGAAGTCACCGCGCTCGCGCGCCATCCCTCGGCGATCTGACAGGAGCCTCGCATGCCCTACATCATCGAAACCTTCGACAAGCCCAACCACCAGGAAGTGCGCCAGCAGCACCGCGCCAAGCACCTGGAATACCTGGATGCCAACAAGCAGCTGCTGCTGGCGTGCGGCGCCAAGCTGCAGGATGACGGCAAGGATGCGGGCGGCGGGCTGTACATCGTCGACGTCGACACGCGCGAAGCCGCGCAGCAATTCATCGACGCCGATCCGTTCGCGCGGGCCGACCTGTTCGACCGCGTGACCATCACCCGCTGGCGCAAAGCCTACGTCGACGGCGTCTGCCACCTGTAATACCCGCGCGGCCGCCTTCTTGCGCGGCCGCCGCCTTCCCCAAAGGAGTTCCACATGGCTTACGCCGATCTCAGCCAGGCACGGCTGTTCTACGTCATCGATGGCCCCGCCGACGCGCCGGTGCTGGTGCTCTCCAACTCGCTGGGCACCTGCGCCGACATGTGGGCCCGCCAGATCCCTGAACTCACCAAGCATTTCCGCGTGCTGCGCTACGACACCCGCGGCCACGGCAAGTCGTCGGTCCCCGAAGGCGAATACAGCTTCGAGCAGCTGGGCAACGACGTCGCCGAACTGCTGGCCCACCTGGACATCAAACGCGCGCACTTCTGCGGCCTGTCCATGGGCGGCCCGACCGGCCTGTGGCTCGCGCTGGCGCGCCCCGAACTCGTCGGCAAGCTGGTCCTGTGCAACACCGCTGTGCGCATCGGCTCGGCCGAAGGCTGGAGCACCCGCATCGCCGCCGTGGCCGAGCAGACGCTCGAAAAGATGGCGCCCACGCTGGTCGAACGCTGGCTCACCGACGGCTACCGCGCCGCCGAGCCGGGCCTGACACAGGTGCTGATCGACATGTTGCGCCGCACGCCGGACGCCGGTTACGCGGGCAACTGCGCTGCACTGCGCGACGCCGACTTCCGCGAGCAGGTGTCGTCCATCGCCGCCCCCACGCTGGTCATCAGCAGCACGCACGACCTGGCCGCCACACCCGCGCAAGGCCAGGAACTCGCGGCCGCCATTCCCGGCGCGCGCTACGTTGAATTGAACACCTCCCACATCTCGAACTGGGAGCAACCGGAAGCCTTCACCCGCGCGGTCGTCGACTTCCTGACGGAGTAAGCTGCATGCAACGCTGGAAGCATCGGCCCGAAGGCTCCAACTGGGGCGACTTCGGGCCCGACGACCAACTCGGCCGCCTGAATCTCATTACCGAAGAACAGGTCCTGAAGGGCGCGCGCGAGATCCGCGCGGGCAAGACCTTCTGCCTGTCGCTGCCGCTGGACCTGCCCGGCGGCAACGTGCTCAACCCGCGCCGCCATCCGCCGCAACTGAGCCCGACGAAGCTCAAGGACACGCCGTACCTGAACTTCCCGTTGAAAAACGTCAACCCTGACGCGCTCGACGTGCTGAGCGACGACCAGGTGCTGCTGTCGATGCAGTACTCGACGCAATGGGACGCGCTGGCGCACGTCGGCGCGTTGTTTGATGCCGATGGCGACGGCACGCCCGAGCTGCGCTACTACAACGGCTTTCAGGCGGGCGTGGACGTTGTGGGACCCAAGGATGGCGACCACACCGGCTGCGGCTGCAACAGCGGCGGCCCCTCCGCCGCGCTGAAGCTGGGTGTAGAAAACCTGGCGCAGAAAGGCATGCAGGGCCGCGGCGTGCTGGTCGACCTGTTCCGCCATTACGGCCCCGGCCGCACGCTGATCGGCCATTCCGAATTGATGCACGTGCTGGAAGCGGACGGGATCACGGTCGAGCGCGGCGACATGCTGGTGCTGCGCACCGGCTACGCCGAAGCCGTGGTCGCCATGAACGGCACGCCGGACCCCGAGGTGCTGCACACATACGGCGCCGCGCTGGACGGCACCGACGACGCGCTGCTGCAGTGGATCACCGACAGCGGCATCGCCGCCATCTGCGCCGACAACTACGCGGTCGAGGCCTACCCTGCCCGCGAAAAATCCGGCGCGCGTCCGATGCTGCCGCTGCATCACCACTGCCTGTTCAAGCTGGGCCTGCCGCTGGCGGAGCTTTGGTATCTGAAGGACCTGGCGGAATTCTTGTTCGCCAACGGCCGCCACCACTTCATGCTGACCGCGCCGCCGCTGCGCCTGCCGCACGCGATCGGTTCACCTGTTACGCCGATTGCAACGGCGTGAGGTGTGTAGCGCCGGGGTCAGACATCAGCACAGGTCAGGTGTCTGACACCAGCACAGCCCAGGTGTCTGACACCCGTACGAGACAGCCGTAAAGGTGCACCGGTGCATCATGGGTGTCTGACACCCGCAGGAGAGCATCTTCCACTTAACCGGTGTGCCAGGGGTGTCAGACACCTGACCGTAGCTGACCGAATTCTTTGCCGGCCCCCAAAAAAAAACGCCAGACATTCGTCTGGCGTTTTCTCTTGCCGGTCGCTCAACCCTTCAAGCAGGTGCTCATGAACGTCTTGCGCGCGTCGCCGGCCAGTTTCTGTTCCGCGGCCTTCGCGTTGCAGTCCTTCATCTTCTGCTGCTGCGGCGTCAATTGCTTGGCCGGCTCTTCGCCTTTGAGGCAACTGCTCATGAACGCCTTGCGGTCGTCGCCCTTCTTGCCCTCGGCGGACTTGTTGCAGTCCGACATGCGCTGCTGCTGTGGCGTGGGCGTCTTGGCAGTTGAGGGAGCGGCGGGGGTCTGCGCCTGCGCGCCGGCAAAACATGCGGACAACAGGATGGCCGAAGCCAGCTGGCTGGTACGGGAAAGCATGAGTTCCTCCCTTGAGCGCCCCCAAGCGCAATGGCACGCGCAACGCGGGCGGCACGGTCCGCCGGCCAAGGCGCCGGCCCGGTCATCATCGGACAAACCCCCAGCATTCGCAATATCCGCCGCAACCTGTTACCCATTCATCCATCTGGCCCGTTGTATCCCCGCCCGGAAAGGAGTGAGATACGCATACCCCGCGCCGCGAGCCGCGCTGCAACCGTCACTCCGCGGGCATCAGGAGACCACCATGAAGAAACTCGCCCTTGCCGCGCTCGCAGTGCTGGCCGGCCTGTCCGGCGCCGCCGCCGCGCAAAGCCTTGCCTACGGCATCACCCTGGGCAACGTACAGGCCGTGCGCGATAGCACCCGCAACGTCTCCACCATCACCGGCTTTCTGGCCAACCAGTCCGAGCGCCCCGTCAGCAGCGTCCTCCTCACCTATGTCTTGTACGACGCACAGAACCGCGAGATCGGCCGAGTCAGCGAAGACGTCATCGGCCCCTTTGCTCCCGGCCAGATCAAGGTGGTCAAGGCCATCACGCCGCTAGAATTCACCCGCGTGACCGCGCTGGACGTGGCTGCCCGCTAGGGCGGCCCGGCGACCGCCAAGCCGCGAAAAACCCTTTTGTGATCAGGGTCTAGACAGGCGGCTATCAGGCCGATTATGGGAAAATCCTGGCTGCCGGCTCGATAAAAGGGGCTTCCACACGAAGCCCCTTCTTGCGTATGCCGGCGCGCCAGCAAGCCTGGCCTCGATACTAGGAAGTGAAGATCATGTTTCCCAAAAGACTCTCCGAAGGCTATCAATCGTTCCTGGACGGCCGCTTCCAGACGGAAAGCAGCCGCTATCAAAAGCTGGCCGAGATCGGCCAAAGCCCGGAAATCCTGATCATTGGATGCTGCGACTCGCGCGTGTCGCCCGAAGCGATCTTCGATGCCGGCCCCGGCGAGATGTTCGTCGTGCGCAACGTGGCCAACCTTGTGCCGCCCTGTGACCCGGACTCGGAATCGTCGTACCACGGCACCAGCGCCGCGATCGAATTCGCGGTCAACGGCCTGAACGTCAAGCACATCGTCGTGCTGGGCCACGCATCCTGCGGCGGCATCCGCTTCTTCTTCGACGACGCCACGCCGCTGAGCAAGAGCGATTTCATCGGCAAGTGGATGTCGCAGATCGAACCCGTGGCCAAGGGCATGTCGCCGGATACCGGCGACCGCCAGGCCAACCTGAAGCGCCTGGAGCTGGCCACCGTCGCGCACAGCCTGAACAACCTGATGACGTTCCCGTCCATCCGCCGGCGCGTTGAAAGGGGCGAACTGGAACTGCACGGCGCCTACTTCGGCGTGGCCACCGGCGTGCTGTTCCTGCGCGATCCGGAATCCGGCGAATTCAAGCCCTGCCTGGAAACGGGTATTACGCAATAAGCGTCGCGCGCCGGACCGCATCGGCTCCGGCGCCGTTCCCCCTTCGCCGGTCATCCGCCAGCAGGCTGGACAGCGTTCGCCCCCTGCGCAACACTGACGCCTCTCACCGACAGGGAATCCCATGAAAATCTTCTTCTCGCCTGCTTCGCCCTTCGTACGCAAGTGCATGGTCATCGCCCATGAACTCGGCTTGGTCGACCGCCTTGAAAAGCTGCCCAGCGCTGCTGGTCCCGTCGCCCGCGACCAGACCATCATCCCGAGCAACCCGCTGGGCCAGGTGCCCACGTTGATCACGGATGAAGGCCAGGCGCTGTTCGACAGCCGCGTCGTCTGCGAGTACCTGAACGACCTGGGCGGCGGTACGTTCTTTCCTGCCGGCAAGGCCCGCTGGCCGGTGCTGGCCGAGCAGGCGATGGCCGACGGCATGCTGGGTGCGGCGCTGCTGGCGCGCTACGAGACCGTGCTGCGCCCCGAGGCGTTGCGCTGGGATGGTTGGGTCGAGGGCCAGCTTGGCAAGGTGCGCGACGGCCTCGCGCTCATCGAAAAGAACGCCGCAGGCCTGGAAGGCCGGCTCGACATCGGCACCATCACCATCGGCTGCGCGCTGGGGTATCTGGACTTCCGCTTTCCGGACCTGGACTGGCGCACCTCGCATCCCGCCACGGCCAAGTGGTTCGAAAGCTTCAGCCAGCGTCCGTCGATGCAGGCCACCAAGCCTTGAATTCAGTGTGACGACACGTAGGTGGCGTCCGCAAACGCCGGCAGGGCGAAGCCTTCGCGCATGCGTCGCGCCTCCGCCGCCGGCGTCAGGCCAAACAGGCGCTTGAACTCGCGGCTGAACTGGGACGGGCTCGTGTAGCCCACCGCCTGGCTCGCCGTCTCGGCCGTCAGGTCCTGCCGCACCATCAAGAGACGCGCCTGGTGCAGGCGCGTCGATTTCACGTACTGCATGGGAGAGACCTGCGTCACCGCCTTGAAATGGCTGTGAAAACTCGGGACGCTCATGCCCGCCTCTTCCGCCAGCCGCGTCACGTCGAGCGGCCCGGCGTATTCCGCGAGAATGAGGCGCAGGGATTTGCCGATCCGGCCAAACTGCCCGCGCAGGGACAACGCTTCCCGCATCGAACTGCCCTGCGGCCCGGTCAGCACGCGGAAGTAAAGTTCGCGCAACAGGCCCGGTCCCAACACGGCGGCTTCCAGCGGCCGGGACATGGCCTCGATGAATCGCAGCACCGACTTGCGCATTGCGTCGTCCATCGGCGTCGACAACATGCTCTGCGGCGCCTGGGCAGCTGCCGCGACGCCGGCGCCGTCGATCTGCGAAGCCAGTTCCGCGGCCAGCGCGAAATCCAGGTGCAGGTACAGCGCCAGCAACGGGCGCTCGGGGGTTGCGTCGGTCTCCATGCTGAAGGGCACCGGGACGGAGACGGCCAGGTAATGCTGCTCGTCGTACAGGTACAGCCGATCCCCGAAGTAGCCGCGCTTGCGGCCCTGGCAGACGATCACGATGCCGGGGTCATATAGCACCGGCGTGCGCGCCAGCGCCCGGTTGGCGCGCAGCACGCGCACGCTGGGCAACGCGGTCAGGTTGTAGCCCTCGTCAGGCGCCAGACCGCGCAGCAGCGCGGCCATGCGGTTTTCAGTAGAAGCGGGGCCCACGGCGTCGTGGAGGGCCGAGGATATCGAGCTCATAGTTTTGTGCAAGATAAGCAGCGGAATACGGCTTATCCACAGGTTTTCGCAAGACTACCATGCATTCTCCAGTGACTTAGGAGTCTGCTCCATGACCTCTCCCAAAACCCTGCTCATCACGGGCGTCAGCAGCGGCTTCGGCCGCGCCCTGGCCGAGGAAGCCCTTGCCGCAGGCCACCGCGTCGTCGGCACCGTGCGCGGCGAGCCGGCCCGCCTCGCCTTTGAAAGCCTGTCTCCCGGCGCTGCCATCGGGCGCATATTGGACGTCACCGACTTCGACGCCATCTCCGGCGTCGTAGCCGATATCGAAGCCAGCACCGGCGCCATCGACGTGCTGGTCAACAACGCGGGCTACGGCCATGAAGGCGTGATGGAAGAGTCGCCCCTGTCAGAAATGCGCCGCCAGTTCGACGTGAACGTATTTGGCGCGGTCGCGATGATGAAGGCGGTCCTGCCCTTCATGCGCCAGCGCCAGCGCGGCCACATCCTGAACATCACGTCGATGGGCGGACACATCACCATGCCCGGCATCGCGTACTACTGCGGCAGCAAGTTCGCGCTGGAGGGGATTTCCGAAGCCCTGGGCAAGGAAGTGAAGCCGCTGGGCATCGCCGTGACGGCGGTGGCGCCGGGGTCGTTCCGCACCGACTGGGCGGGCCGATCCATGACGCGCACCCCCCGCGCCATTGCGGACTACGACGCCATCTTCGACCCCATCCGGAAGGCCCGCGAAGAGAAAAGCGGCCATCAACTGGGGGATCCGCGCAAGGCGGCGCGCGCGATGCTGGCGGCCATCAACGCCGATCATCCACCCGCACACCTGCTGCTCGGCAGCGATGCGCTCGGATTGGTGCGGGGCAAGCTGGCCGCCTTGCGGGAAGAATTGACGGCGTGGGAGACGGTTACGAAATCCACAGATGGATAAAGCCTTTCGCAGGGGCCTTTGCTACAGTGAACTTGCATCTCCCCGGACAGACCAACCCAAAGGTCACCCACGACAAGGAGCCCCCGCATGGCCATTTCTGCGATCTCCGCCATCCCCCACGTCGCCGCGCCATATCCGGCGCGCGTTTCGATGCTGGATGAAAACCGCCCCGCCTGGGAAGCCGAACGCGCCGCGCAGAACTTTGCAGCCCGGCAGGCGCAGCGCACCGCACAAGCCCAGGCCGCGCGCGACGCCCAGCGCGTGGAACGCGCCCAGGCCGACAAATTGGCAAGGGCGGAACAAGACGCCCCGCCCGTCAGAAACAAGGGTGACTCCGCAGTCGCGCCCCTCGCCCTCACCGCCCCCGCCATCAACATCGATGAATTGCGCGACCTGTACGCGGACGCCCGGATGCGGCGCGCAGTCGAAGACTTTGCCGCACGGCCCGACCCGGTGGCGCAGCGCGCCGACACTGCGAACGACTGGGGCACCATCGAAGGCCTGGCGCCGCTGCAACCCTACCGCGTCGCCATGGGCAATCCGCAGGTGGAATTGCAGGCGGCAGCTGTCATGAAGGCCGCAGGCGTCGGCATCCCCCCAGTGGCCAACATCGGGCCCACTGAAAACGTGACCGACAACGCGCGCTACCGGCCCGGCCAGTCACCCTGGCTGTAAAAGGGCGGCAATCAGGCGTCTGCGCCCTTGAACGCTTTTACGCTCAGATCCACAAAGCTGCGCACCTTGGGATCCATATAGCGGCTGGACGCGAACACGGCATGAACCGGTGCCGGCACCTCCGCCCAGCCGGAAAGCACACAAACCAGGCTGCCGTCCGACACGTAGGGCGCCGCCATGAAACGCGGCAGTTGCGCAACGCCAAGCCCGGCCACGGCAAGATTTTTTGCCGCAATGGTGCTGTTGACGGCACATCGCGGCGCCGCGGTGATCCTGTCCGCGTTCGCGCCGTTGACGAGCGCCCAACTGGCGCGGCCACGGATCGTCTTCATGATCAGGGCGTGGTGTTTCAGATCCCCGACCGCGGAAAGCGCAGGTGCGCGTTTCAGGTAGTCCGGGGCCGCATACAGCCCGTAAGACACTTCCCCAAGCCGGCGCGCCGACAATCCTGAATCCTCGAGCGTGCCGACACGAATCGCGACGTCGAATCCTTCATGGATGATGTCCACCAGCCGGTTCGTGTATTCCGCTTCCACGGTCACC
This sequence comes from Achromobacter sp. 1012554356, assembly GCF_059760815.1. Classification (NCBI taxonomy): domain Bacteria; kingdom Pseudomonadati; phylum Pseudomonadota; class Betaproteobacteria; order Burkholderiales; family Alcaligenaceae; genus Achromobacter; species Achromobacter sp. 1012554356. Next base: position 18,363 of record NZ_JCBANC010000013.1, read on the forward strand.
TTCGGCGCTGCTCGCAGAAACGCCGCAATCCAGTCATCCACGACCATCGTCCCGAACTCGGACCCCGCCGTGATCTTGAGCAGTCCTTTCGGCTCGCGGGACTGCTGCGCCACCGCGGCTTCGGCCGCCTCAGCGGCGGTCAGGATGCAGACGGCGCGTTCGAAATAGTCCCGTCCCACCTCGGTCACATTGAGCCGGCGTGTCGATCGCGTAAGGAGCTGGGCGCCCAGCTTTTCTTCCATGCGCCGGACGATCCGGCTGACGCGCGCCTTATCGGTGCCAAGCCGCTCGGCCGCGCTCGTGAACGAGCCGTCGGTCACCACCGCTGCGAAAACACGCATTTCGGGCAAATCGATTGATGTATTCATGGACAACAGTATTTGCCCTTTGGCGCTATTTATCAATCCACGGGCGAAATTTACAGTGCGATTCATGCCCACGCGGCACCCGCAGCGTGGGCCCTGCATGAAATCTGCCGGCGGATGTCCGCCGTGCTCCATCAACGGATACATACGATGAAACAAACGATCGGAATCATTGGCGCGGGCCTTGTCGGAAAGGCCGTCGCGCGTCTGGCTATCGCGGCGGGTCATAACGTTGTGATCAGCAATTCACGCGGTCCCGAAACGCTTACCGAGCTGGTCAAGGCCCTGGGTTCCCGCGCCCGTGCCGGCTCTGTCGACGAGGCGATTGCGGCGGGAGACATCGTCTCGCTCGCGATTCCGTTGGCGACATTCGAAAGGTTGCCGGCCGACAAGTTCGCCGGCAAGGTCGTGCTCGACCAGACCAACTACTACCCCGGCATGGGCGGGTTCCACCGCGCTGATCTCGACGCGGGCGAGCTGACGTCAAGCGAGCTCATCCAGCGTCACCTACGGGGCGCGGCGGTGATCAAAGGGCTTCACAACCTGAGCTGGATTCACATGGAAAGCAACGCCCGCCACAAAGGCGATGCTGATCGAACCACGCTGCCTGTCGCCGGTGACAATGCCGCCGCGATCCAGACCGTGACGCGCTTCATCGAGGCAGTGGGCTACGACGTCGTCCACGCCGGCTCGCTGGCCGACAGCTGGCGCATCGAACCCGGCACGCCGATCTACTTCTGGCGGTACGCGCCTGTGGTCCCGGAGGGCTTGTCAGAGGTTGAGGCCAAGAGGGTCTACCTGCAGCGGGGCGAGCCGGTTTCTTCGCACGAGGCACGCGAGCTTATCGATGCGGCGGTGCGTCCGTCTCCTATCGGCGGAACGCTGGTGGGCATGCCGAAAGTGCACGTGGATCTTTTTCTTGAGCAGGCCAGCGCTGCCACCGTCACGCCCTGAGCCCCCTGAGCCCGGTGCCCGTTCGCGGCGCCACCGGGCGCATTCACACGAAACGGATAGTGCAATGAAGATAGGAATTCTGAACACCGGCAACATCGGCAGCCGGCTCGCAAGGGCCTGGGCAGCCGCCGATCATCAACTGGTGCTCGCCAAGGACGGCGAGGACCGCAAGATTGCCCCCCTGCTTGCCGAACTGGCTGACCACGCCAGACCCGGCACTATCAGGCAGGCCGCGGACTTCGGTGAAGCGGTGCTGTTCTCGGTCTATTGGCCGCGTGCGGACGCCGTGATCGATGCGGCGGGCGATGCGCTCGACGGCAAGGTCGTGATCGAAACGATGAATCCACTCGGCGTCACCGGCGATTTCGAGCACTTCCACGATCACGCATTCATGCGCGACAGCTCGACCGCCGAATACCTGCAAAAGCGGCTTCCCGCGGCGCGGGTGGTCAAGGCGTTCAGCCTGATGGCGGCGCCGGTGCTGGAAGCCGCCGCGTGGGCGGCGTCGCCATCCCGACCCAACGTTTTCTATGCCACCGACGATGCCGAAGCCGGTCAGCTCGTGCGGGGTCTGATCGAAGACGCTGGCTTCACGCCCGTCAATGCAGGCCCACTGAAGGCGGCCCGCCAACTGGAGCAACTGGGCGTGCTGCTGCACCAGATTGCACAACATGAATACCGCGGCGATGCGGATCTGATTCGCATGGGGCTTTCCGTTGCCCAGGCAGATCCGGGCCCCATCGTGCGCGAACGGATCGTTTGACCAAGGAGAATTCCATGTCACAGACGCTTGTTGGAAAAACCGCCCTGGTAACTGGAGGGTCCCGCGGCATCGGCCGTTCGATTGCTGAACGCCTGGCCAGAGAAGGCGCGACGGTCGCGCTGACCTACAACGTCAGCAAGACCGGCGCGGACGACGTGGTCGGCGTCATTCAGGCATCCGGGGGCCGTGCTTTCGCACTGCAAGCCGATCTTTCCGATGCAAGCACCATTCCTGCCCTGTTCGAGAATCTTGACGGCCGGCTCACGGACCTGAACGGCAGCAACGCGCTCGACATTCTCGTGAACAATGCGGGCAATTCGGGCTGGGGCGGAATGGCGGATGCCACCCCGGGGAGTTGGGACGCACTTTTCGCCGTCCACGCCCGAGCGCCGTTCTTCATGATTCAAGCCGCGCTGAGCCGTCTGTCACGCAATGGACGCATCATCAATATCTCTTCCGGCGCCGGCGTGCGGGCGATGTCTGCCGTGCCGATCTACTCGATGGCCAAGGCCAGCATCAACAACCTGACGCACGCGCTCGCCCAGGAACTGGGCCCTCGCGGCATCACGGTGAACGCGGTGGCGCCGGGCTGGATCCGCACTGACATGAACGCCGCCGTTCGCGAAAACGCCGACCTCGTGAAAGCCATCGAGGCGGACACGGCACTGGGCCGCTTCGGCGAGACCGCCGAGATCGCCGCGACGGTGGCGTTTCTTGCATCGGACGAAGGCCGTTGGGTGACCGCCCAGGTGATCGAGGCAAGCGGCGGCTACAAACTCTGACGCTGGCATGGTCCAGAAATGACAAAGCCGCCTGCAGCAGGCGGCTTTGTCGCCATGCGCGATCGATCAGTGGAAGAATTCCGCGATCATCGTGGCGCCCATGAACGTACCGGCATTGGCGGCCAGCGACACCACCACGATCTTCCAGCCCAGCTTGCGGAACGCAGGCAGGTCCTTCAGGATCGACAGGCCGGCCATGGCCAGGATCACCGTCGTGAACGGCAGGAAATTGACCTTGCCGACCATCGCGATGATCTGGTCCGAATACGGCAGGACACCCGGGCAGCCCGCGGTCATGGCGATCACCGACAGCACGAACACGGCCGGCAGCTTGGGCACGACGCGCAGAACCAGGTCCGTGATGACGACCAGCAGCACGATGATGCCCATGCCGGGCAGCGCGTCCGCGAACGGCACGTTGTAGCCCAGGCGGTTGCCCACCAACGCGAACAGGCCACAGATGACATAGGCGGTCAGGCGGTCGCCGAAGCCCATCTTCGTGCCATGCGCGGGCACGTCTTCGGAGACGCTGTCGTCGAGCACGGCCTCATTCTTGCCGCGCGAGAAGCGGCCCAGCACGGGTTCCAGCTTGCCGTACAGGAAGATCGTCGTGGGCAGCGAGATGAACAGCGTGAAGTACACGCCGACCACGGTGGTCAGCAGGTTGGCCGCGGCGGCCAGCGCAGCGACCTGATGCGCCATTTCGGGCGTCTGCTGCGAAGCGATCGCGCCCACGCCAGCGGCCATCATGCTGCCCGAGCCCACACCTGCGCCCATCGCGAGCGAGCGCGGGTCGAAGATGTTCAGGCTGGTGATGAAGCCCGCCATCAGCGCCACGAACAGCGCGCCGATCACGGTACCGGTGATGTATTCGGCCATGACGCCGCGGCCTTCGGGCGAGTTCATGCCGTAGCGCTCGCCGATGATCGCCAGGCTGGGCTCGCGGCCCACCGAGAACGTCGCGCCAATGGCTTCACGCTTGATGCCCAGGAGCAGCGCCAGCGGCAGGCCGATGGCCATGGTGCCGAAGAAGTGGCCGAACTCCTGGAACACCAGCGCCCAGCCGGCCTCGCGCACCTGCGGCAAGGCGCCGCCCACCATCAGACCCAGCTTGGCCAGGAAGGGCAGCAGCGCGTATTGCAGGTAGCCGCTGATGCGGGTCTGCATGGCCTTGTCGATGCCCGCGCCCGCCGGCAGCCGCTGGCCGAACGCCGCAACCACTGCGCCGATGAAAATGGCCCACAGCATGGGCTGCAGGATGATCTTGCCCGGACCGACCGAGAAGGTGACGCTGCCGATCGCTTCGGCAATGACCACCACGAGCAGGATGGCGGCGAGCATGCGCACGCGCCCCGATAGCGGCATGGACGGCGAGGCCAGGCTTGCGCTGGCATGAGACATTGGTTTTCCCCTGATGACGTGAATAGTGATCGCGGCAGCGATCCGGCCGATTCAAGCGGCCAATACGGCGCGATCGGCACGCGCAACGGGCGGCCGGCTCGGACCGCGCAATTTTCGCCCGCCCCTCTGGCGGGCAACCATGACACCGGCCGCCGATAAACGTTGCGTAAAATGCAACGGATAGTCCCTTCCTGGGAAAATTTTGCACGGAATTAACCGAAATAAGGGTAAACCCTTAATTGTTGCCGTGGAAAATCAGCCGCATTCCGCCTGGAGCTAGCCGCCATGGACGAACAACTCGACGCGCGCCGCACCCACTATTTCATGCAGGTCATGAGCCGGGGCTCGGTACGCGGCGCGGCCGAGGCCCTGGAAATGGACCCGTCCGCCGTCAGCCGCGCCATCGCTGCGCTGGAGCGCGATTGCGGCATGGCACTGTTCGAACGCCGGGGACGCGGCCTCGTGCCCACCGATGCCGGCCACATCCTGGCCCGCTATGTGAAGCGGCAGCAGGACATCCAGGAAAGCTTCTTTTCCGAGATCGACAGCCTGCGCAAAGCCGAACGCGGCCATATCGACCTGGTGCTGGGCGAAGGCTTTGTGGAGCTGATGTTCGACCGCGTGCTGCCGGGCTATTGGCGCAGCCATCCCGAGGTCACACTGGATATCGACGTGGCCCGCACGTCAGAGATCGTCCAACGCATCGTCGACGACCGCGCCTACATCGGGCTGGTGTTCCAACCGCCCAACGACGCCCGGCTGCGCACACATTACTCGCGGCCCGAACCCATACGCGCCATCGTGCGCCAGGACCATCCGCTGACGCGCATGCGCCGTCCCTTGCTGCTGACCGATCTGGCCGACTACCCCGGCGCGTCCATGCAGGAAGGGTTTGGTGTGCGCCAGCACATCCAGGCCGCAGAAATCAGCGAGCAGGTCCGGCTGCACAACGTGCTGACCACCTCGTCGTTCAAGGCGCTGTGGCAGTTCGCGGCCGCCGGCATCGGCTACGCGCTCACGCCGCCCATCGCCGTCACCGCCGACATGCAAGCGCAGCGGCTGGCCAGCCTGCCGCTGGCCAATCCCATCCTGAACCAGGGCAGCCTGCACGTCCTGAGCCGCGCCGGCCGCCACATCTCGCCCGCCGCGCGCGAACTGCTGGAGCACATCGTGCGCGGCATCGGCGCACACACCGCCGCGCCAACTGATACGGTCGGCTGACGCGGATCTGCATCTGTCTGCCAGACAAGACAGCGTCTACAGTGGACCGTCAAGAATCCGCCCGGAGGCGCATATGCTCGGTTTCCTGCGCACGGTCCGGTCCGTGCTGTGGGCCTTCTTCGGCGTACGCCGCGGCCGCGGCTACGACGCCGACATCGCCCACAACAAACCCGGCCCCCTCATCGCCACCGGCCTGCTGCTCGCAGCCTGCCTGGTGATCATTCTGGTGTTCGTGGCCCGATGGGCGGTGAATGCGGCGTTGTAGGGTCTTAAGGGCTTGTTCTGCGACAAGCCGCATATCCATATAAGCACGTACGCTCGCCGCTGGTTTCCACGACCTCCGCAAAAATAGCCGCCCCGCCGCCCGGCCGCCCGAAGGCGGGGGCAGCCCCCCCGGGGGGCAGCTAGCGCGCACCGCGCGCGCGGCGTGGAGGCCTATGCCAGGGCGTAGCGCCCGACCTCCGCAAAAATAGCCGCCCCGCCGCCCGGCCGCCCGAAGGCGGGGCAGCCCCCCCGGGGGGCAGCTAGCGCGCGCAGCGCGCGCGGCGTGGGGGCTCTTATTTCTTTATTACCAGAATGACTTAGACGGCATTTATGGGTGGCTGTTACGGTTATGAATCCCGTTTTTGCCGGCGCCGTGCGCCCGTCCCCATCCCCGGGGTTCAGACCGAGAAGACTTCCAAGGGCAGTAGACATGTACGTGTATGACCCCGTCGATCAACAGCTTGTCGAGCAGCGTGTCGCGCAGTTTGCCGATCAGACGCGCCGCTTCCTCGATGGCCAGCTTACCGAGGACGATTTCCGCGTCCTGCGCCTGCAGAACGGCCTGTACATCCAGCGCCACGCACCCATGCTGCGCGTCGCCATTCCGTATGGCCTGCTGGCGTCGCGCCAATTGCGCACCCTGGCGCACATCGCGCGCAAGTGGGACCGCGGCTACGGACACTTCAGCACACGCCAGAACATCCAGTTCAACTGGCCCAAGCTGGAAGACGTGCCGGACATCCTGGCCGAACTTGCCACGGTCCAGATGCACGCCATCCAGACCAGCGGCAACTGCATCCGCAACACCACCACCGACCACTTTGCCGGCGTCGCGCCGGACGAGCTGGTCGATCCGCTGATCTGGTGCGAAATCATCCGCCAGTGGTCCACGCTGCATCCCGAATTCGCCTTCCTGCCGCGCAAGTTCAAGATCGCGGTCAGCGGCGCCGTGGAAGACCGCGCGGCCGTGGGCGTGCACGACATCGGCCTGCAGGCCGTCGAGCGCGACGGCAAGCTGGGCTTTCGCGTGTGGATCGGCGGCGGCCTGGGCCGTACGCCCATCGTCGGCAAGCTCATCAATCCGTTCGTCGAATGGCAGCACCTGCTGACCTATCTGCAGGCCGCGTTGCGGGTCTACAACCTGCATGGCCGCCGCGACAACAAGTACAAGGCGCGCATCAAGATCCTGGTCAAGGACCTGACGCCCGAGGTCTACGCGCAGCAGGTCGATGAAGAGTGGCAGCGCATCAAGGACGGCCCGGACACCATCACCCAGGAATTCGTGGACCGCATCAAGGCGCGCTTCGTCTGGCCGCAGCACGACGCCGCCGCCGCGTCTGATGTCGACAACACCGCCGCGCTGGCCGCGGGCGACAAGCGCTTTGCGCGCTGGCTCCGCACGAACGTGCACGCGCACAAGGTTGCCGGCTACGCCGCCGTGACCGTGTCGCTGAAACCTACCGGCGTGCCGCCGGGCGACATCACCGCGGACCAGATGGATGCGGTGGCCGACCTGGCCGACGACTTCGGCTATGGCGAACTGCGCGTGTCGCACGAACAGAACCTGATCCTGGCCGACGTGCGCCACGCCCGGCTGCACGAGCTGTGGCAAAAGCTCGAGGCCCTGAACCTCGCCACGCCCAACGTCGGCCTACTCACCAACATCATCGCCTGTCCGGGCGGAGACTTCTGCGCGCTGGCCAATGCCGTCTCCATCCCCGTGGCCGAAGCCATCCAGCGCCAGTTCGACGACCTGGACTACCTGTTCGAAATCGGCGAGCTGGACCTGAACATCTCGGGCTGCATCAACTCCTGCGGCCACCATCACGTCGGTCACATCGGCATTCTTGGCGTCGATAAGGCAGGCGAGGAGTGGTATCAGGTCACGGTGGGCGGCCGCCAGAACGGCGCCGCCAAGCCGCTGCCCGACCTGGAATCCACGCACGGCGGCGGCGCGGCCATCGGCCGCATCATCGGCCCGTCGTTCGCGCGCCATCAGGTGCCGGGCGTGGTGGACCGCCTGATCCGCACGTATCTGGGCCTGCGCGACAGCGACGCCGAACGCTTCATCGACGTGGTCGATCGCGTCGGCATCGATCCCTTCAAGCAGGACGTGTACGCGGACCCTGCCTTCGCCAAACCCACGCAAGTCGCGGAGCCCGCCCATGTCTGAGATTTACGCCCACGACGCCCCCGGCCCGCATCTCATCCGCAACGGCAAGCTGGAGGCCGACACGTCGCGCCCCTTCGTGCCCGAACCCGAAGTGCCCGCCGAAGGCCAGGTGCCGTCGGACGAGCCCGGCTGGATCGTGCCGCTGTCAGTCTGGAAGACCTCGCGCGCCACACTGCGCCGCCACAAGCATCCCGTGGCCGTGCTGCTGAACCCCGACGCCGACCTGACGGATCTGGCGGAAACCGACGGCGTGCTGCATCCCGAAGGCATCGCGTTCATCGCCGTGGACTTTCCGGTCTACACCGACGGCCGCGGCTATTCGCTGGCGCAGTTGCTACGCACGCGCCACAACTGGCAAGGCGAGCTGCGCGCGGTTGGCGATGTCATGATCGACACCATCCACTACCAGGCGCGCGTGGGGTTTGACAGCTTCCTCGTCAAACCGGGACACGATCCCCACAAGGCGCTGGACGCCTTCAAGACGTTCACGGTGCACTACCAGAAGACGTACCGCGTGCCGACGCCGGCCGCGGCCTGAACAGAGCAGCCCCCGCCCGCCGCCGGAGCGACATCGCGGCGGGCTTCAGTCCCCCTCGCCTGCCGCCGCCCCGTGCGGCATGCCGAATCCACTCTGCGCCACCTGCGCCCGGATCAGTTCGGCAATGCTGCGCTGGCGCGGCGCCTGCATCCGGCTGATCAGGCTGGACACGCTGACCGCCAGCCGGGGATACCCGCCGGGATCGCACAGCGCCACCCCCACCCCCAACACGCCTGGCACCGCCGCGTTGCCCACCACGGCCCAGCCGCGCCCGCGCGTGTTTTCCACCAGGCGCCGCATCTGCGCCATCGTCATGCCGCCGTACGCGCGTAGCGCCTGCTCGTTCTGCGCCACCACCTCGTCGGCTTCGGCGGCGGGCAAGGCGCCCAGCAGCGCCAGCCCGGCCGCGCCCACGCCCAACGGCTGACGATGTCCGACCGTCACGGCCAGCACCTGCACCGGGTAATTTCCGACCTCACGATGCAGGCAGAGTGAATCGTTTGCCGCCCGGCAGATGAGAAACGCCGAATCGCCGCTGACGTCGCTGATCTGGCGCAGCAACGGCCGCAGGCTGCGCACGGCCTGCGCATGCGGGTCGCCGGCCATCATCACGCCCAGTTCGGCGACACGCCAGCGTGGCGCGCCCGATTCCCGCAGCGCGTAGCCTTCTTCGACCAGCACATCCAGGTAGCGATACACCGTGGACCGCTGCATGCCCGCGGCCCGCGCAATGTCCACCACGTGCATGCCGGCCGCGCCGGCCTGGCGCAACACCCCCAGCACCTTCAGCCCGCGCCTCAGGATGCGCGGACCGGAACCCTCGGAATCCGGTTTGTTCAATTTATGGACACCTTGCGTTGATAGGGCCTCCATCAAAGCCGAATATGAAGGCGGACAGACGGAGATCTGTCCAATTATTAGACAAACAGGACGGAGACAACAATGAAGACATTCGGCAAGCGCTGGACCGCTGCGGCGGTAGCCTTGAGCGGGGCCCTTGTGGCCGCCGCTCCCGCCTGGGCCGCCAAGCCCTACCCCGATCGCCCCATCACGTTGGTCGTCGGCTACGCCGCCGGCGGCGCGACCGACATCGTGGCGCGCCTGATGGCGAAGTCCCTCGCGGAAGAATTGGGCCAGACGGTCGTGGTCGAGAACAAGACCGGGGCCAACAGCAACATCGGCGCGGAAATCGTCTCGCGCGCAGCACCCGACGGCTACACGCTGTACGTCGGATCGATTGCCAACACCATCAACCGCACGCTGTACAGCCAGCTCAACTACGACTTCGTCAAAGGCTTCGAGCCGGTCGGCATGCTGGCGACCATCCCGAACATCCTGGTGGTCAATCCCAAGCTGCCGATCACGACGGTGCAGGAATACATCGCCTATGCCAAGCAGCACCCCGGCAAGCTGACGTGCGCCTCATCCGGCAGCGGATCGTCCATTCACCTGTCGTGCGAGCTCTTCAAGATGAAGACCGGCACCGACATCCTGCATGTGCCGTATCGCGGCAGCGGCCCCGCGGTGGCGGACTTGCTGGGCGGGCAGGTGGACTCCATGTTCGACAACCTGCCGTCGTCCCTGCCCCACGTGCAGGCGGGCAAACTGCGCGCCATCGGCGTGACGTCGCCCGCGCGCCTGCCCACCACGCCCGACGTGCCCACGCTGGCGGAATCCGGCCTGCCGGATTTCGACGTGGAGTCGTGGTTCGGCCTGGTGGCGCCCGCCGGCACGCCCCGACCCGTCATCGACCGCCTGAATCAGGCGCTGAACAAGGCGCTGGCCAGCCCCGCGCTGCAAACCTCCTACAAGCAGGGCGGCTTCTTTGCGCCGCAACAGCCCAACACGCCGGAGACCTTTGCCAAGAAGATCGCCAGCGAGATCGACAAGTGGGGCGCGGTCGTGAAGAACGCCAACCTCAAGGCCAATTAGCCAATCAAGGAGCACAGGTGTACCCGATTGATTTCTTCTTCCGCGCGGCCGAGCTGTATCCGGACCGCGTGGCGCTCGACGGCCCCGATGGGCAGGTCACTTACGCGCGGCTGGCGGCCGACACCCGCGCTCTGGCCGCCGCCCTGCAGGACCTGGACCCCGAGCCGCAGACGCGCGTGGCGATCTGCGCCGGCAACTCGGCGCGCCACATTCTGGCGCTGCTGGCAGTATTGGCCAGCGGCAAGGTCTGGGTGCCGCTGAACTACCGCAGCACCGCGCGAGAGATCGGCCGCATCCTGGATGCGACCGAGCCGACCATCGTGATCGTCGACGAGGTGGGCGCGCCGCTCGTGCCGGCAGGGTCCGCGCGGCGCATCGTGCTGGACGACGCGGCCGCTGACCTGGCGCTGGACGCGCTGCTCGCGCGCTTTGCAGACCACGTCCCCACGCGCCATGCGCTACCGCGCGACGCCACGCAGGCCATCAAGTTCACGGGCGGCACCACCGGCCTGCCCAAGGGCGTGATGCAGCCGTATCACGCGTGGAATGCCGGCATCGTCAACCAGATCCTCAACTGGGGCCTTACCGCCGAAGACCGCTACGTGGTGTCCGCGCCCATCACGCACGGCACGGGCACCTATCTGTTGCCGGTGCTGGCGCAGGGTGGCGCGCACCTGCTGCTGGACAGCGTGTCGCCCGCCACCATTACCGAGGCATTTCGCGAGCGCGGCGGCACGCTGAGCTTCATGCCGCCCACGCTGATCTACATGATCATGGCGCAGCCCGGCGTCTCGCGCGCGGACTTTCCGCGGCTGCGCAACCTGATCTACGGCGGCGCGCCCATGCCGGTAGAAAAGATCGAGCGCGCGCGCGCATTCTTCGGCCCGGTGCTGGGCACGACCTACGGCCAGACCGAGGCGCCGCAGATCGTCACGGTGTTGCGGCCCGCCGATCTGGAAGCACCGGAAAACCGCGCGTCGGTCGGCCGTGTCACGCCGTTGTCCGACGTGGCGATCATGGCGCCCGACGGCACGCTGCTGCCGCGCGGCGAGATCGGCGAAGTCGTGGTTCAGGGCGATCTGGTGATGACCGGCTACTGGCGCCTGCCCGAGAAGACCGCCGAAACCGTTGTCGACGGCTGGCTGCACACCGGCGACACGGGCCTGATCGACGCGCGCGGCTATCTGTTTCTGAAGGACCGCCTGCGCGACGTCATCATCACCGGCGGATTCAACATCTATCCCGTGGACGTCGAGAACGCGCTGTCCGCCCACCCGGCCGTGTACGAATGCTCGGTGTTCGGCGTGCCCGATGACAAGTGGGGCGAAGCGGTTCACGCGGCCGTCCAGCTCCAACCCGGCGCGCAGGCCGATGGCGACACACTCAAGGCGCACGTGCGCGCGCTGCTGGGCCCGGTGGCCACGCCCAAACACATCCATTTCCACGACAGCCTGCCGCGCTCGAGCGTGGGCAAGGTGCTGAAGAACGCGGTGCGCGACGCCGCATTGAAGGAGACGCCATGAACAAGCCCGAAACCCGCCTCTGCGCCCATCACCTCACCGGCATGTCGTATCGCGACGTCGATCTGGTTGAAGACCTGATCGGCAAGAAGTCCTTTACCGAAGTCATGATCATGCAGATCCTCGGCCGCGACGCGCGCCCCGTGGACATGCGCATCGTGGACGCGGTGCTGGTCACACTGATGGAGCACGGCATGACGCCCAGCGCGATCGCCACACGCCTGATCTACATGAGCGCACCCGAGAATCTGCAGGGCGCCGTGGCGTCCGGCCTGATGGCCGTGGGCAGCCAGTTCGTGGGCACCATGGAAAACTGCTCGCGTCTTCTGGACCGCATCCGGCACGCATCCGACGGCCCCGCGGAAGCCTTGGCGATTGCTCGCGAACACCGCGCGTCGCGCAGCCCGCTGCCCGGCTTTGGCCATCACCTGCACAAGCCGGACGATCCGCGCGCGATCAAGCTGCTGGCGCTGGCCGAAGCCGAGAACGAGCTGAGCGGCGAGTCTGTCCAGGCGCTGCGCTGGCTGGCCAGCGCCATTGACGAGACCTACGGCAAGCACATCACCATCAACGCGACCGGCGCCGTGGCCGCGCTGCTCAGCGAGATTGGCGTGCCGACCGATCTGATGCGCGGCTTTGCCGTGATTTCGCGCGCGGCGGGCCTGGTGTCACACGTGGCCGAAGAGCAGCAAAGTCCTTCCGGGCGATACATCTGGGAAACCATCGACCACGCCATTCCGTACGTGGGCAAGGGCAAGACCCACCAGCAAGACGGCGGGCAGTCGTGAGCGCGGGATCCGGCGCCTCCCATTCCCATGCGCGCCTCGCCGGCAAGGTGGCGCTGGTTGCAGGCGCGGGCGCGTCGGCGCCGGGCTGGAGCATCGGCAAGGCCAGCTGCGTGACGCTGGCGCGCCAAGGTGCGGCCATCATCGCGCTGGACGCCAACCTGACCGCCGCCGAAGAAGCCGCGCATGAAGTCGAATCGGCCGGCGGCAGCGCGCTGGCGGTGCAGGCCGACGTGGCTGATGCGGACGCGATGCAGGCGGCGGTCGATGCTGCGTTGAAGCGCTTTGGCCGCATCGACATCCTGCAGGCCAACGCGGGCATCGGCAAGGTCGGCGGCCCCGAAGACATCTCGATAGCGGACTGGGACCGCATCCAGCAGGTGAACGTGACCAGCCTGCTGATCGCCACGCGCCTGCTGGCGCCCATCATGCGCGCCCAGGGCGGAGGCGCCATCGTGGCCGTCTCTTCCATTGCGGGCATCCGGTACACCGGCTATCCGCATCTGGCCTACAGCGTCAGCAAGGCTGCGGTCATTCACTTTGCGCGGATGGCCGCGCAGCAATACGCCGCCGACCGCATCCGCGTGAACACGGTCATTCCCGGACTGATCGATACGCCACGTGTCGCCGGCAACGTCGCCAAGATGTTCGATGCAAACGACCTGGACGCGCGCGACCGGCAGGTGCCGATGGGACGCATGGGTACGCCGTGGGAAGTCGCCAATGCGGTGGCCTTCCTGGCGTCGGGCGAGGCGTCCTACATCACCGGCACCGAACTGCTCGTGGACGGCGGCCTGACGGGCAAGTACGCCTGATGCGCAGTCCTACTCGGCCTTGATGTTGCCGCGCTGGACGACGGCGGTCCACTTGGCCACGTCGTCGCGGATGCGCTTAGCGAACTCCGCCGGCGTGCTGCCGACCGGCTGAAAGCCCAGCCCGGCCAGCTTGTCGCGCAGCGCGCCGTTGCGCACGGACTCGCCCAACGTCCGCGACAGGCGTTCGATGATCGGCTCGGGCACGCCGGCCGGCGCAATCACGCCGAACAGCGGCGAGATATCCACACCCGGCAGCCCCGCCTCGGCAAACGTTGGCACGTCTGGCAACTGGCTGGTGCGTTGCGGACTGGTGACCGCCAGCGCGCGCAGCTTTCCGGCCTTGATGTGTTCGAGCAGCGTTGGCACGGTGGCAAAGCCAAACTGCACCTGGCCGCCCAAGAGGTCGGTGATCACGGTGCCGCCGCCGCGGTACGGCACGTGCAGCACATCCACGCCCGCCTGCTGGCGCAGTTGCTCGCCGGCCAGATGCGGCCCGCTGCCCACGCCGGCCGACCCGAACGACAACGTGCCCGGCTGCGACTTGGCCAGCGCCAGGAACGACGCAATGTCGGTCGCCTTGACCGACGGGTGCACCACCATGACGAAGGGCGCCGTCGCCATCAGCGAGATCGGCGCGAAGTCCTTGATGGCGTCGTACGGCTGGCGGTCGCCCAGCAGCGCGGGATTGATGGTGAACGTGGAGTCGACCATGCCGATGGTGTAGCCGTCCGGCGCCGACACCGCCAGCGCACGCGTGCCGATCGTGGTGCCGCCACCGCCGCGGTTTTCCACGACAAAGGGCTGGCCCAGCGCCTCGGCATACACCTGACCCGCCATCCGGCCCAGCGTGTCGGTCGCCGCGCCCGGCGGGTACGGGATATACAGGCGGACCGCCTTGTCCGGGTACTGCGCGGCGCGTGCCGCGAAGGACCACGGCAACACGGCGGCGCCCGCTGCCATGGCGGCGCTGTTGATCAGAAACGCTCTGCGCGATGGGTGCATGTCTTTGTCTCCTGGTTCATGTTCTTTGCGGCCTCTGGGGGCCTGTGGTGTTTCAGGCGCTGTACTGGCCCTCGGCAAGTTCCGCCTCCGGATCCGCGCCCAGTCCCGGGCCGTCCGGCACGTTGACCCAACCGTCCTCGATCGGCACGCGCTTTCCGTACGGCACGTGCGCCAGTTCGACATATAGGCGTTCCAGCGATACCTCGGCCTGCTGCGCGGCGATCAGGTGCAGGCTGGCGAGATAGCCAGGGCCAAAAAACGCTACCTGCGGCGCGCAGATGACGCTTGAGTCCGAGCACTTCTGCGCAATCCGCCACGCGGCGGTCAAACCCAGTTTGATGACGCTGGGCTGCACGTATTGCGCCGCTTCCGTGTCCACTACGCGCTCCAGGTCGGTGGCGCTGCTGGCGTTCTCGCCCACGGCCAGGGGAATGCCGCAGGTCTGCTTCAAGCGGGCCAGCGCGCGATCGTCTTCCGGCGGCCACAAGGGTTCTTCGATCCAGAATGGATCATGCGGACGCATGGCCGCGATGGCGGCTTCGGCTTCGCCCGGCTGCCAGGCGCAGTTGGTGTCCACCATGATCGGCACGCCGGGTCCCGTGCTACGGCGCACGGCGGCCAGCGCGTCGGCGGTGCGCTCGTGCAGCTTGATCTCGGTATAGCCTTCGTTCAGCGCGCGCGTGGTCACGGAGTCCAGGCGTTCGGCGTTGCCGTAATACTGCAGCAAAGACGCATACACGCGCACCCGCTCGCGGCGCTTGCCGCCTAGCAACGCATACAACGGCACCCCCGCGCGCTTGGCGCGCAGGTCCCACAGCGCGATGTCCAGTCCGGCCAGCGCGTGCACCACCGGGCCGGACCGCCCCAGATTGTGCAGCGTGCGCTGCATGCCCGGCAGCAGGGTGTCGTCGTCCGCGTCGCGCCCGCAGGCCAGCGGCGCGATCAGCGTCTCGAAGATGGCGGGCAAGGCGCGCGGCTCCACGCAATACGACTCGCCCCAGGCCACCGTGCCGTCTTCGGTCTGCACCCGCACCAGCGCGCTGTCCAGCTTGTCGCGCGGGCGGCCAGCAAACAGGGGCGACGGGCTCCAGTGATGGAACGGCAGGCGCAAGGGAATGCAGGTGACGGAAACGATAGTGTTGGCGGGCATGGCAGTGTGGCGTCGAGATGCGGAATGCAGGATGCGATGGGCTATTCTGGCGGCCGCGCGTTCATATGGTCAAATAGATGAATTGACTATTTCCATATGAATTCCATATGTTCAATCGGCGAGAACTTCTGCTGCTGCGCGCCATGTACCGGCTCGACACCGTCACCGCCGCGGCCGCCTCGGTCAACATGACGCAGCCCGCCGCCAGCGCGCTCTTGCGCGACATGGAAACGCGGCTGGGGTTTGCGCTATTCAGCCGCGAGAACCGGCGGCTGCACCTGACCAGCCAGGGCCGCGCACTGATACCCGAGGTGCTCAATGCGCTGGCCGGCATCGAGGCCGTGGACCGGCTGGCCGTCGACATCCGCCAGGGCGCTCTGGCGCGATTGGACGTGGGCGCCGTCGCCATCGCCGCGTCCAGCCTGCTGCCCCCGGCCCTGGCCGGCGTGCGCCGCGCGCATCCGGCGGTGGCCGTTACCGTGCGCGCCGGCACCGCGCTGGAAATCATCGAGATGGCCGTGGACCACCGCATCGACCTGGGCATCATCATCGGCTCGCCCCCGGATATCGACCGCGTGTCCAGCCTGCGACTCGCCCCGTTGGGACTGCATGCGGTCATGTCCAAGGACCATCCGTGGGCGAAGAAAGCCACCCTGACGCTGGACGAGGTGGCCGAGGCGGGGCCGATCGTGCTGGCCCCCGCCCTGCCCGCCGGCCGCGCGACGCGCCAGGCGCTAGAGGCGCGCGGGCTGCCTTATCGGCCGATCATCGAAGCGGCGCAGTCGTCAGCCGCGTGTGCGCTCGCTGCAGAGGGGCTGGGCGTCGCCATCGTCGAAAGTCTGGGCGCGCATTACGCCGAACGCCAGGGCCTCGTGGCGCGCCAACTGCTGGCGCTGGAGGATCCGGTGCTGGCGGTGGTGTGGTCGCGCGACCGGGCCATGAGCGCGCCGGCGCAGTTGTTGCAGGCGGGCTTGGAGGAAGAGGTTCGGACGTGGCTCGCGCGCGCGGATGCGCGGGCTGACGGACGCCAGACGGCGCGCGACCGGCGTCGCAAACCTCGCTAGCAGGCTTACCAGGAGGTCGTGTAGGCGCCGGGGAACTGCTTGGCGACAAAGGCTTTCACCTCGTCGGACTGGTAGGCCTTGATGAAGCGCACAATGCGCGGATCGTTCTTGTTGTCCTCGCGCGCGGCGATGACGACGGGCGCGAACGGCGCGTCCTTGCTTTCCAGCACCAGCGCGTCCTTGGCGGGCGACAGGCCGGCGGGGATCGCGTACGCCGAGTTCACGGCCGCGGCGTCCACGTCCTTGAGCGAGTGCGGCAGTTGCGCGGCCTCGATTTCGACGAACTTCAGGTTCTTCGGGTTCTCGGCGATATCGAAGATCGACGCCGTCACCGTCACGCCGTCCTTCAGCTTGATCAGCTTGGCGGCCTGCAGCACCAGCAGCGCGCGGGCGCCGTTGGTCGGATCATTCGGGATGGCCACCTTGCCGCCTTGCGGCAGGTCGTCCAGCGACTTCACGCGCTTGGAATAGATGCCCATCTGCTGCACCACCGCGGTCGCCACCGGCACCAGCTTGTACCCGCGCGCCTTGTTCTGCGACTCCAGGAAAGGCTTGTGCTGGTAGATGTTTACGTCCAGCTCCTTGGCGTCCAGCGCGGCGTTCGGCTGGATGAAGTCGCTGAACTCGATCAGCTTGACCTTCAGGCCCTGCTTGGCGGCAACCTGCTGCACGACTTCGCCGATCTGCGCGTGCGGGCCGACCGTGACGCCCACTTTCAGCTCGGCGTCCTGCGCCATCGCCGAGGTGCCGGCAAATCCAAGAATGGTGGCGAAAACGGCGAGGGAATGGCGAAGGCGCATGGAAGTCTCTACAGGTTTGAAAGATTGAGGGTTCGAACAATGCACCCGGATTCTAGTAAGGCCGCTTCAAAACCGGAAGCGATCAATATTCATATTGATATGCGGATTTCGATATAAACACCGCGATGACAGCGCCGGCGCATGCGGACACAATAGAGCCTGCTTTCATCCACCCGACCCGCCAACCATGTCCACAACCCCCGAACTCCATCCGCACGCGCGCGCGCTGCTGGCCGATCACTACGCCGCCGTCGACGCCGACCTGCCCGTCCTGCTCGACCTGCTGTTCGCGCGCAGCGCGGGCGAAGACTGGCACAAGGCCGGCACGTTCAAGCATCACCTGCTGGGCGTCTACCGCACGCTGACGCTCTGGAACCAGCCGCGCGAAGTGCGCATCCTGGGCCTGTTCCATAGCGTCTACGGCAACGAATACGTGGACCTCACCTTGTTTGACCGCGAACGCGAGCGCAACACGCTGCGCGACGTGCTGGGCGCCGAAGCCGAGGAATGGGTCAGCCTTTTTTGCGCGATGCCGCGCACGCGATTCGTGCAGGCCATCCTGCAAGGCCAGGGCACGGGACCGGAAGGGCTGACGCTGGAAGGCGCCGATGGGCAGGTCTTTACCTTCACGCCGCGCCAGGTCGCGGCGTTCACCGTCGTGTCCGCCGCCGACATCGGCGAGCAATGGCATAGCTGGCAGGACGAGATTTTCGCGGGCTATCCGCAGCAGCAGCGCCGCGACCTGAAAACGAACTGGGCCTCGTCGTTGTGGCCCGGCCCGCTGAAACCGCCGTCGAACATCCTGTCGATGCTGTCGCATCTGCTAGCGCCGCTCTCGCGCATGCCGCAGGACACCAGCATTCCCATCCCGCCCGCCTTTGACAATTGCCGCGCCACGCTCAGCCCGCGCGACGAAGCGGCGGCCAGCGCGCTGTATTGGCAGGTCATCACCCGCATGCACCCGCTAACCGAAATGGACAGCGCGCGGCACATGCTGGAGGCGGCAGTCGAACACAACCCGTGGGTCGGCGAGCCGCGCCTGCTGCTGGCGCAACTGGCGCTGACGGCTGGCGACTTCGAGGCCGCGGAGCAGCACGCTGCCGCGGGACTGGCCGCGCTTCAGGCGTGGGGCACCGCGTGGGACAAACGGATTGAATGGGCCGGATGGATGGCCTGGGCGCGCATCGAACTGCAAAATGCCCGGGCGCGCAAATGGCCGGAAAACCTGGCCGCACTGAACGGAATGGGCCTGGTGGAATAACGCCCGCCTACGTCCCTTCCCAGTGCGGACCGGGCACGACGATGTCGAACAATTCCAGGACGCGGGCCACGGTGTGGTCCACCATTTCCTCGATGGACGCGGGCCGGTGATAGAACGCCGGCAGCGGCGGAAACACGATGCCGCCCATTTCGGTCACGGCCGTCATGTTGCGCAGGTGAGCCAGATTGAACGGCGTCTCGCGCACCATCATCACCAGGCGGCGGCGCTCTTTGAGCGTGACGTCGGCGGCGCGCGTGATGAGGTTGTCGGACAGGCCATGCGCCACTGCCGCCAGCGTGCGCATGGAACACGGCACGATCACCATGCCCGCGGTCTGAAACGCGCCGCTGGCCAGCGTGGCGCCCACGTCGCGCACGCTGTGCACGTGGTCTGCCAGCGCATAGACGTCCTGGCGGCTGACATCGAGCTCGTGCTTGATGTTCAGCACGCCAGAGGCGGACACCACCAGATGCGTCTCGACGTCTTCGACGTTGCGTAGCGCCTGCAGCATGCGCACCGCGTAGAGCGCGCCGGTGGCGCCCGTGATGCCGACGACGAGCCGCCGCATGATGGCGTTAAGCCGTGGCGCCGGATTGCTCCAGCAGCGTCTTCAGTTCGCCGGACTCGTTCATTTCATTCATGATGTCCGAGCCGCCGATGAACTCGCCCGACACGTACAACTGCGGAATGGTGGGCCAGCTGGAGAATTCCTTGATGCCCTGGCGGACTTCGTCGTCCTCGAGCACGTTGACCGTGACCAGCTTCTTCACGCCACAGCCTTTCAGGATTTGAATGGCCTTGCCGGAGAACCCGCATTGCGGGAACTGGGCGGTGCCCTTCATGAACAGCACGACGGGGTGCTGGGTAACGGTTTCGCGGATGAATTCTTGAACGTCGCTCATGGTGGTCTCTTGGACAGGCAAAACGGAATGGGTCAATTATAGGTACAGCCGGGAAAAGCGCCCGATTACCCGGGCGCGGCGCCGGTATATCCGGGGCAAACGCAACAACACGTGTCGGACCGGGCGAGCCGCGCGGGAAGGTGTCAGACACCCGGGTGACGGCGCGGCAACCTGAACGGGCATATCCAGGGTGTCAGACACCAGAGGCCCGGGTGCTGACACCCCGACGAGAGGTTCTATGCCTTGAACGGGCGCATCGCGGGGTGTCAGACACCTGCGATCGGCAAACGCCCGCCCGAGATCCGCTCGATCCCCGCCAGATCCCGCCGGCTGTGGACGTCTGCAAACCCGGCCTGGCGCAGCATGTCGCGTACCTGCTCCGCCTGATCCCAGCCATGTTCCATCCAGAGCGAGCCGCCCTGTTTCAGGTGGGCGCCAGCGCCCTCGACAATGCGCGCCAGATCCTCCAACCCGCCCGCGCCATCCGTCAGCGCCCCACGCGGCTCAAAACGCACGTCGCCCTGCTCCAGGTGCGGATCGTCGCTGGCCACATACGGCGGATTCGACACGATCAGATCAAACCCCTCGCCGGCAGGTACCGCCTCGTACCAGCTTCCTTCCACAAAGCGCACCGCAGCCGTCAGATCCCAGGCGTTGGCGGCGGCCACGGCCAGCGCGGCCGGGCTGACGTCCGACGCCATGACCCGCGCGTCGCGCCGCGCCAGCGCGATCGACACCGCGATCGCGCCGCTGCCCGTGCCCAGGTCCAGCACCATCGGCCCGGTGACGCCATCGATGCATTCCAGCGCGGTTTCCACCAGCACCTCGGTATCGGGCCGCGGAATCAGCACGTCGGGCGTCACCCGGAACCGGTGCCCCATGAATTCGCGATGGCCCAGCAGGTAGGCCATGGGCTCCCCGGCCAGCCGGCGCTGCGCCAAGGCCTCATACGCCGCCGCCACCTCCGGCGCCAGCGCATCGGTGTCGTGCGCCAGCAGCCACGCGCGCGGCTTGTTCAGCACGTGCTCCAGCAGCATGCGGACCTCCAGGCGCGGCAGCCGCGCGTCGAGCAGCAGACTCTTGATCTGAAGCGCGGTCATGGCGTCGGCCTTAAATATCGTCGCCCAGCGCTGCAAGCTGCTCGGCCTGATGCTCGGCGATCAGCGCGCCGGTCAGTTCCTCGAGGTCGCCTTCCATGATCTGCTGCAGCTTGTACAGCGTCAGGTTGATGCGGTGATCGGTCACGCGGCCCTGCGGATAGTTGTAGGTGCGGATGCGCTCGGACCGGTCGCCCGAGCCGATCAGGCTCTTGCGCTCGGCCGCTTCCTTGCTCTGGCGCTCGCGCTCTTCCTTGTCCTTCAAGCGCGCAGCCAGCACCTGCATGGCCTTGTCCTTGTTGCGGTGCTGCGAACGGTCGTCCTGGCATTCCACCACCAGCCCCGTCGGCAAGTGGGTGATGCGCACGGCCGAATCGGTCTTGTTGATGTGCTGGCCGCCCGCGCCGCTGGCGCGGAAGGTGTCGATGCGCAGGTCGCTGGGATTGATGACGATCTCCGACATCGCGTCGGCTTCGGCCATGATGGCCACCGTGCAGGCCGACGTGTGGATGCGGCCTTGCGCCTCGGTCGCCGGCACGCGCTGCACGCGGTGCGCCCCCGATTCGAACTTCAGCCGGCCATACGCGCCGTCGCCGTCGATGCGCGCGATCACTTCCTTGTAGCCGCCCAGCTCGGACGCGCTTTCCGACATCAGTTCGACGCGCCAGCCGCGCTGTTCGGCGTAGCGCGTGTACATGCGCAAGAGGTCGCCGGAGAACAGCGCGCTTTCGTCGCCACCCGTGCCCGCGCGGATTTCCAGGAACACGCTGCGCCCATCGTTGGGGTCGCGCGGCAGCAGCAAAAGCTGCAGCGCCGCTTCCAGCGTTTCCAGCTTGCCGCGCCCTGACTTGATCTCTTCCTCGGCCATGGCCTTCATGTCGGGCTCGGACAACATCTCCTGCGCGGTCGCGATGTCTTCCTCGGTGCGGGCGAACGCGGTGAAGGCTTCGACCACCGGGTCCAGTTCGGCGCGCTCGCGGGAAAGCTTGCGGAAGCGGTCCATGTCGGACGCGGTTTCCGGTTCGGCGAGCAGGGCATCGACCTCGATCAGGCGATGGCACAAATGCTCCAGCCGGCTGCGCATGGAAGATTTCATGAGGGGAAGACCAAGAGAGAAAACAGAAAAAGCGGGCGCCCACGAAGCGAACGCCCGCCATGAGGCGGGACGTGGGGCAACGCCGCTAACGGCGGGAGTCGCGGCCGGGGAAGAGGCGCGGCATCCAGGCAAGCAGTTGCTTGCGATCGTCGCCTTCGCTGCGGTTCAGCGCCGCAAGCGGGCCGTGCAGGTACTTTTGGGTCAGGCCGTGCGCCAGTTGCTCGAGCACGGCTTCGGGCGATTCGCCCCGCGCCAGCAGACGGCGGGCGCGTTCGAGTTCAGCGGCACGGACGTCTTCGGCGGCCTGGTGCAGGTCGCGGATGACGGGCACCACTTCGCGGGACTGCATCCAGTGCATGAAGCCCTGGACGCGGGTTTCGATGATGGCCTCGGCCTGCACCACCGCGGCGCGGCGCGCGTCGGTGCCAGTCTGCACCAGCCGGCCCAGGTCATCCACCGAATACAGGTAGACGTCGTCCAGGCGGCCGACTTCGGGCTCGATGTCGCGCGGCACGGCCAGATCGATCATGACCATCGGGCGGTGACGGCGCAGGCGCGTAGCCCGTTCAACCATCCCCAGGCCGAGGATGGGCAGGGAGCTTGCCGTACAGGAAACGATGACGTCGAACTCGGACAGCCGCTCGGTCAGGTCGGACAGCTTCATCGTGCTGGCCGAGAAGCGGTTGGCCAGCAGTTCGGCGCGCTCGGCCGTGCGGTTGGCCACCACCATGCTGCGCGGACGTTGCGCGGCAAAGTGCGTGGCGCACAATTCGATCATTTCGCCCGCGCCGATGAACAGCGTGCGGGCCTGGTCCAGATTGCCGAACACACGCTCGGCCAGGCGCACCGCGGCGGCGGCCATGGACACGGATTCGGCGCCGATGGCGGTCTGCGACCGGACTTCCTTGGCGACCGAGAAGGTGCGCTGGAACATCTGATGCAGCAGCGTGCCGAGCGATCCGGCTTCGCCGGCGGCGCGCACTGCATCCTTCATCTGGCCCACGATCTGGGTTTCGCCCAGCACCATGGAATCGAGGCCGCTTGCCACGCGGAAGGCGTGACGCACGGCGTCGTCTTGATGATGGCGATAGAGGTGCGGGCGCAGCGTGCCGGCGTCCAGACGGTTGTGTTCAGCCAGCCAGGCGGGCAACTGATCCGCCACGTGGCCGTCGGCCGCGCAGTAGATCTCGGTGCGATTACAGGTGGACAGGATGGCGGCTTCGCGGACAGAGCCGCCAAATGCCGAACGCAAGCCTTCGAGGGCGGGCTTGACCAGATCGACGGGCATGGACACGCGTTCGCGGACCGACACCGGCGCGGACGTGTGATTCAGACCGAAGGCAAGGACAGCTACCGACATGTGTGAGGGATGGCGGAAAGCCACCCGCGGCTAAGCGTTAAGTACTGCCACTATAAGAACAATGCGTCGCAGCCCGCTTGTCGCGCATCAAAGGTGCGAAAGCATCCGGCTGTAACAACAAAACCGCTGCTGATTATACTCCTGCGGGTTATCCCCAGGCCACTTCCGCCCCCGATTGCCGTCAGTTGACGCCTTTTCGTGCCGCGAAGCCAACAGTCTGCGGCAACGCCCGGGCAGCGAAACCGTGTTGCGCAGAAAAAAGTGGCACAACGCGGGCCCGGCTGGCACAAGCCTGAAAAATTGTGTATAGTTGCGGACTTCGTTGGCCTGGTAGCTCAGTCGGTAGAGCAGAGGATTGAAAATCCTTGTGTCGGTGGTTCGATTCCGCCCCAGGCCACCAAAAGCATTCGGGACTTCGGTTCCCACGAAAAACCCAGCCCTCGCGCTGGGTTTTTTGTTGAGTTTTTTGTGGGTGGCGGCGTGTGCGCCTCCACCTGTCCCGACATTTTGTGTATAGTGGCGGGCTTCGTTGGCCTGGTAGCTCAGTCGGTAGAGCAGAGGATTGAAAATCCTTGTGTCGGTGGTTCGATTCCGCCCCAGGCCACCAAAAATTCAGATCTTCGCCATGCCGGAGATCGTATCCCCAGCTCGGGATGCTGCTTGCCCGATAGCTAGCGGGCGAGAGTGCCGCGCCGACATCGCGGTCGTGCACCGCAGCGTACAAATTCCATCGCATCTCCCCGTCTTCAACGCCCGCGAGGTCTCCGTGCGTAAATATCGATCGATTGCCCCTGTAAATGGCCGCTTGCGCCGGCTCAACCGTCGCCAGCGCAAGAAGTTGCACGTCGGTGAATTCCAAGACTGTCTTTTCGAAGTTCGCGGGTCGCTCGTTAGCGACATCGATGATGGCGATGCGCTGCTCGATGCGTTCATCGCATGGATCGAAAGCTGCGATCTCTACTTTGCCGGTTACGTCGGTCGAGGCAGGATCGATGGCATGGTGCTCACCTCGGTGGGATCTCCAACTGAAGCACAGCGGCAATCTGTCGTCCGCTGGTTCAAGGAGCGCCCAGAAGTCGCCGAAGTCGAGGCAGGAGAATTCCGAGATGCCTTTTACGGCTATGAATAGGCATTAACCCACGCGCAGCTCGCGACCCATATCTGCAATTAAAAAGCCCAGCCACACACGGCTGGGCTTTTTGTTTGGAGCCGCCTATCGCATATTCCCTTCAAATCACGCAGCGGACGGAGGTACCTACGCGTTCACGCCCGGCGAACGGTTGCGCAAGGTCTCGTAGAGCTGCCCAGGTCCGAGCAAAATGTCTTTCAGCCCTTCGCGAACCTTGGCCGACCCGAGCGCCTGCGTACTCATCGTCTGGTGGGCTTCGAACGCATCCATAATCGCATCCAGCAATGCCTTGCCCAAATCCGGCGAATTGGCAAATTGCTCTTTGGTGTTGCTGGCCGCCTGCTGCGCCAGCATCTCGTTTTCCAGCAGCTTCCCTTTCAAGGCGCCGTTGACGTAAACGAGTTGATCCCCGTCGCTCAGCTCCCCTTCGAAGAGCCCATTGACCTTCTCGATGATTTCCGCCAAATAGGCTTGCTGCTTGTCCTGCAAGCTGCCACTGCCGACGGCATCCATCGGTGGCAAGGGATAGCTGCCGTCGGCGTTAAGCGTCATGGGCTGTTTGCCTCTGTCCTTTAGCGTGTGATGGGTGAGGACCACTTTGGAGAGGTCCACCGTATCGCGCTCCCTGCCGAACTCCAACAACGGAATAAGGCGCTTGTAGAACAAGAAACGCTTTTCGATACTCGTGTTGCCGTAATCAAAAATCTGGCTCAAGAAGGCGTAGAGACGCACATAGGCACCCATGTCATTCTTGAACAACAACAACGCATCCAATTGATCTTTCGCCGCTTTAGCGGCTTTGTCATCGTGCTTTTCTTCAGCAGCGACCTTCTCCTGCTGTGCCGCCTTGTACCGCTTGAGCAGACGATCCGCCACCGGCGCGATGGCGGCGTCGAGCTGCTTTTGCGTGCCGTTGGGATCAAGGTCGACCTGAGCTACGCGGTCCACCTCGTAATCGTCATAGCAACCGCTGGCATCCAGTTTTGCGCGCAAGTCATAGACCAGATGCGGGTCGGTCACGGCTTCCAACTCAGCCGTCTCATAGTACGTTTTGAAGGCTTTAAGAATGTCCCCCGGCTCGTTGACGAAATCGAGCACATAGGTCGTGTCTTTTCCGGGATGGGCACGGTTGAGACGAGACAAGGTCTGAACCGCCTGTATCCCGCCAAGCATCTTGTCCACATACATGCCGCACAACAGCGGCTGGTCGAACCCCGTCTGAAACTTGTTTGCAACCAGCAGCAGGTGGTAGCCCTGCCCTTTGAACACCTCCCGGATGTCGCGCCCGCGCAACCCAGGGTTGAGCAATTCGCTGGTTTCGGTGACAGGGTCGGGAAAGCTCTCGGTGTCACTCACTTCGCCCGAGAAAGCCACCAACACGCCCAGCGGATAGTTCTTGCTGGTGACGTAAGTCCGAATGGCCTTTTGCCAGCGAACAGCTTCGCGACGCGAGCCCACCACCACCATCGCCTTGGCCTTGCCGTCAAGCAGCGGTTGCACGTTCTCACGGTAGTGCTCAACGACGATCTGAACCTTACTGGCGATGTTGTACGGATGCAGGCGCACCCATTGCATCAGCCCTTTCATCGCCGTATTGCGCTCGACCTGTTTGTCGTCCCACTGCTGGCCATCGTGAGCGAGCTGGAACGCAAGTTTGTAGCTGGTGTAGTTCTTCAATACATCGAGGATGAAACCCTCTTCGATGGCTTGACGCATGGAATAGACATGAAAGGGCTGCGGCAAGCCATCCGGGCCCGGGCGGCCGAACAATTCCAGCGTCTTGCCCTTGGGCGTAGCGGTGAATGCAACGTAGGTCAGTCCCTTCGCTCCCGCACGCGCCTCCATCCCTGCGGCCAACAGCGCCTCAGTGTCAACTTCTCCACCATCCTGCAAATCCGCCCATTCCTGAGCCGACAACAGTTGCTTGAGTTTGGCAGCGGCTTCGCCTGTCTGCGAGCTGTGCGCTTCGTCAGCAATCACGGCAAAACGCTTGCCGTCGGTGGCAGCCAACTTCTGCACCTCTTGCAAGGCGAAGGGGAAGGTTTGAATCGTGCAGACGATGATTTTCTTGCCGGCCTTTAGCGCCAGACCGAGCTGAGCGCTCTTGCTACCGTGCTCGTTGGTTATCGTTTCGACAACGCCGGTGGTTCGCTCGAAATCGAAAATCGCTTCCTGCAACTGCGCGTCCAATACTGTACGGTCGCTGACCACCAACACGCTATCGAAAAGCTTTTGATGCTGCGCATCGTGCAAATCAGCCAGGAAGTGCGCCGTCCAGGCAATCGAATTGGTCTTACCCGAACCGGCTGAATGCTGAACCAGATAACGTTCGCCGGCCCCTTTCACAATCACGTCGGCGACCAACTTGCGGGTCGCATCCAGTTGGTGATACCGGGGGAAGATAACCATGTGCGGCTGCTTCTTATCATTGCGTTTGCAAATGAGATAGCGATGCAGGATGTCCAGCCAACTGTCACGAGCCCAAACCTCCTCCCAAAGGTAGGCCGTGGCGAATCCGTCCGGGTTGGGCGCATTGCCCGCGCCGCCTTCATTGCCCCGATTAAAGGGCAGGAAGAACGTGTCTTTGCCGACCAGCTTGGTCGTCATCATGACTTCGCTCTGACTCACTGCGAAGTGCACCAGCGCGCCACCAGGAAACGCCAGCAAAGGCTCCGGCATTCCCCCTTTGGGCTGCGGGTTACGGTCAAAGCGGTATTGGTCAACGGCGTCCAGCACACCTTGCGTGAAGTTGCTCTTCAACTCCGCCGTGGCAACCGGGATGCCATTGAGGAACAAAACAAGGTCCAGCTCATCCTTGGGATTGTTCGGTGAGTGACAGACTTGCCGAACAACTCGCAGCCGATTGGCCGCGTATTTCGCCTGGATGGCAGGATTGATCGCCAGTGCGGGCTTGAACTGCGCCAGTTCCAACGGCTCTTTCAGACCCAGCATCTCCACGCCACGGCGTAGCACGTCCAGCGTGCCGCGTTCATTCAGATTTTTGCGGATACGGTCGGCGAGAACCTGGGGCAGCGATGCGCCGTGAGTTTTTGACAGGCGCTGCCAGTTGTCGGGTTGCGTGGACTCCACCCAGGTCAATACATCGGGCAGGAACAGGCCGCTGGCGCGGTCAAAAATTGCTGCATCTCCTTCGACATGAAACCAGCCATTGGCAGCCAGGTAGGCGCAGATTTCTGACTCGAAATGAACTTCCCGATGCAAAGTCATACTCAGACCTCGGAGCGGCCCGAAGCCGCTTGGTTTCCGGGCAGATTGTCCTGCCAAGCCGCGTATGTGATGGTGGTCCCCTTCAACCGCCAGGTGATTCGGCCGTTGTCCGTGCGTCCGAGGATAGTGGCCGATGCCGCGCTCGGGCTCTTGAAATCTGTGTCGCTAGTGAAGACCAAATGAGTTCCGTCGGAGGACGTCTTGAGAGCTCCCGAACTTCGCAAGTCTTCACGCAACTGAAGGTAGGAATGCGCCTGACCAGACCACTCGAGCTTAGCTTGCGACCCAGCCAGGACGGTGAAATCTGCGCCGTTCTCCCTGGCTGCGGCGGCGATGCCATGGCGTGAGCTTTCAAGCTCGAAGACTGCGGCGTCACCGGCATCCTCCAGTTCCGCCATCAAGGCTTCGGCAAGCGCCGCCTTACTCTTGCGATCCTGAAGGCGCCAATGTGTCTCCAGCCTGGCAAGCAGAGTTTCCTGACGATGCTGCATGACATCGGCGGTCCAGTTGTCGTGCTGCAGAACCTGCGTGGTCAGCGCAAACGCACTTGTTCCGCCCTTGGTGAAATAGGCCGACTTCTTCCAGCCAAAGTCGCGGTTGCTAGCCGCGCTGTTCTTCCTCCGGCTCAGTAGGGCGAGATTGCCAAGTCGATGAACCCACAATTGATGCGCAGCCTTGTCTGGAACCCACGTGGCCCACTGGCTATTCGGCGCTGGCTGTTGAGGCATGACATGTTCGACAGAGATCACGTCATGCTGGTAACTGGCACTGCCATCGGACAATAGGTTGTCAACCCGCAGCAACAGCAAAGCCAATGCGCGCGACGAATGGGTCTCATACAGCGGACCGCTAAGCGCAGAGTAAGTCTGATGTTGCTCCTCTTGGGACAACTGCAGCGGGGAAGTCGCAAGCGACAAGTCCATCCCCGCCTCAATGCCCTTAGTCAGAGCCGAAAACCGCTCGATGCGATCGTTGACGCCAGTCTTGCGCGCCAGCATCGAGTAGCCCAGCCGTTCCAAATCGCCGAAGAAGCCCAGCACGGCCATGGGACGTTGGCGATTCCGAACGAAGAAGGCCAACGCAGGGGGCACCCAGTCCTT
Organism: Achromobacter sp. 1012554356; assembly: GCF_059760815.1. Lineage (NCBI taxonomy): Bacteria > Pseudomonadati > Pseudomonadota > Betaproteobacteria > Burkholderiales > Alcaligenaceae > Achromobacter > Achromobacter sp. 1012554356. The sequence continues at coordinate 47,065 of NZ_JCBANC010000013.1, forward strand.
GAACTCCAAGCGGTTCAGCCACCGGAGGCACTCATTCACCTGCTCAGCGTGGTGCGTGCTGGCATAGTCGGCATCGCGCAGCTCGCTGAAAGCTCGGGCCATGGGTAGCAAGACCTCCTCCACAAAGGTCTGCGGCTGCTTGACCGGAACAACATGTTCCTTGAATTCCTTGAGCAGCGTGCCCTGCGGCTTGGCTTTGCGATAGACCATTCGAATGTGGCTGAACAGGTCGCCGAACTCGTCTCGGCCGAGGGCATCTTCTTCGTCTTCCCATTTTTTTGTGTAAGCATCACGCAATGCGGGCGCAATGCCGCCGATGATTTCGGCTTTAAGGATGTCGGTGGCACTCAGATCCAAGCCGCGGCTGTTCAGCACCCCGAAAATGCGATACGCGGAATCCAGGTCTGGCGTTGCTACGGTCACGAGGTAGCACCGTGTGATGACGAACTGCACCAGACGCACCAGTTCCGCCTGGGACAGCTTGGCAAGCCCGTCCGCGAACACCTGGGCGTTAGCACGCAAGCGGCTTTGCGCCTCGGATAGAGGAGTGTTGACCAGGGCCAATGCCTGCAGACCGTTTTCGTGTTGCACGTACTGACGGAAGAAGTCTCGGTCGCGCTCGCGCAAAAGCAGACGATAACGGGCCTGTGTACCCTTGACCAAGTTACCCTTTTCATAGATGCAGCCGGTGATGTCCTTCTGCAGTTCGTCATCAGCGACCGTGGCTCGGATGGCGGACAGCAACAACGTCAAGGTCGTCAGCCGCTGCTGGCCATCCACGACGGTAGCTTCAGGGGTGGACTCGGACTTGATGAGCACGATGCTGCCCAAAAAATATGGGGCTGCTTCGCTAAGTTGAATCGGAGCTGCGGCTAGGGCTCCAAGAAGGTCATCGAGCAGCTCCTGCGCCTGGTCTCGGCCCCAAGCATAGGGCCGCTGATAGCCGGGGATAGTGAATACGTAGTCGTCGCTGAAGACTTTGGCGAGCGACTGTTCTTTAGCGGTGAGCGTGTGAGTCATTGCATCTACCTAGATTTTTAACTTTTGTTAGGAGTGCCGAACGTCGATTTGGCCGGTGACGGCGGCGGCGATGAGGGCGCTGCGGCGTTCCTTCAGCAACGCAACCGCGTGCGCAGCGACCGCGGCCAATTCCTTTAGCCGCGCCATTTCAGCATCAAGGAACGAGGCGATTTCGACCTGTTCCTCATGCGGAGGTTTGGGGAAGCGATATTTGCGGAGCTGCTCGCCCGTCAAGTGCGCAATCGTCGACTGTCCTTCGCCAGCAAAAGCGCCGGCATTCGCCGCCCAAGCAAATGTATAGAACATGTACCGGGGATGCTCGCCATGACAAATGGCGCGAAGGCGATGTAACGCCTTCTGAAAACCCACAATCGCGTCTCCGACGAATGCGACGGCCGCGCGTCCAACCTCCCCTCCTTCGCAGACAAGTAGGTCGCCATCGTGCAGGGTGTACCTGTCGTATTCGCCCGGCGCGATGTCCATGCAAGGCAACTCGTCAAGGTTGATTGAGTCCCACTGCACATCGACATTGCGAAGATAGGGTACAGAGTGCGCACCCGTTATGCGGCTCGCATCGAGCATCTTTCCCAGTTCCGCGCTGTAGCGCAGATATAGCGGTGGTAGCGTCCAATGCGACGGCACCTCCTCCAGCCACGCCACGCCGGAATTCTTCATCGGGACCTTGGGGTCCAGGCCTTTGGTGACGGCGTGGGAGATGGTGGCCTGGCGCTTCTCGGCCGTCAGGGCGATGAGTTTTTCCTGCTCGGCAATCAGCGCGTCGATTTTGGCGGTTTCGCGGTCGAGGAAGCTTGCGATGGCCGTCTGGGCTGCGCGTGGTGGGACTGGTACGCATATGCGGATTAAGTCTGAGGCGTTGATGGCAGGATAACTAACGCCCTCAGAACGGCTAATGACTTCGTCAATAAACCCGGTTGCTTGCAGTGCATACTTGCCAAACCCAGACGCGAATTTCGCATTTGGACGAACGACTGCAAACCCCGTAGAAACCACGAGATTAGCGAGCGGATTGACGACAGGCGCAATTGCCTTTAAGTAAGTGCGAACTGTGGAAATCAACACATCGCCGTCCTGAACCATCCGGCGAGCGCGCGACGGGGCCTCACCAAACTGCATCCGCTCCGTGCGTTCAATCCCCTTGCCTAAGCTGACGCTTCCGATGTCGACATACTCTATCTCGAAACTCGGGTCAGTTGACTCGGCGAGAACGTCGGCATTGACCGTGGAGACCGACATGAGCCGCATCTCGGCCCAATCAGACGGTATGCGTCGCAGCCAACTACTAACCTCCATATAAGAGGAGTATCTGGGAAAACTCATTCCGCCAGCTCCTTCAGCATCTTCACGATGTTGGCCGAGACTGCCTTCAGCTCTTCATCAATGGCCTGCAAGCTACGCGGTGGTTCAAACACATAGAAGTGGCGATTGAACGGAATCTCGTAGCCAACCTTGCTTTTGGCGTCATCTATCCAAGCGTCGGGTGCATGCGGCAGCACTTCGCGCTCGAAGTAAGTTTCGATATCCTCCACCAGCGGCACGTTCTCGGTGTCGCGTAGCGAACTATCCGGCTGCGGCTTTCCTTTCTGTTTCCCCTTCACGCCCAGAACAACGTTGCCACCCTCGTCGCGCTGCGGCCGCTCCACCGTAATGGTCGTGTAGCCGAAATCCTGGTTCTTGAAAATTCGGGAAATTGGTACGCGCTTGAGCTTGCCGCCTTCGGGCGCCGTCGGCAGGTTGCGGTCGTCAATGACAAGCTTCGACTCGCCCTGAACTTGCCCTGCCGCGTCCAGGACCGTGACCAACTCAGCCTCGACAAACTCCCCAAACAACCGCGTGACCGTGGCGATGTGGTCGTCGCTCATTTCCTTGCGCTTGCTACCCAGGCTCTTGCGCATCTTCTGCCAGAAGCTGCTGGCATCAATTAGCTGCACAAGCCCTTTTCGGGCAGCCGGCTTCTTGTTGGACAAAATCCAGACGTAGGTGGCGATCCCGGTGTTGTAAAACATGTCGGTAGGCAGGCCGACGATTGCCTCGACCAGGTCGTTCTCCAACACGTAGCGCCGAATTTCGCTTTCGCCGCTGCCTGCGCCGCCAGTAAACAAGGGCGAGCCATTGAGGACGATGCCGAAGCGGCTACCACCTTTGCCGTCCACCACCGGGCTCATCTTCGAGAGCAGGTGCATCAGGAACAGCATGGACCCGTCGGACACGCGGGGCAGCCCCGGCCCGAAGCGGCCATCGAAGCCCTTGTTTTCGTGCTCCTGGCGAACTGCCTTTTCTACCTTCTTCCACTCCACGCCAAAGGGCGGATTGGACAGCATGTAATCGAATTTCTGACCCGCATGACCGTCGTCGCTCAGCGTGTTGCCAGCGACAATGTTCTCCACCGGCTGGCCCTTGATGAGCATGTCGGCTTTGCAGATGGCATAGGACTCGTCATTGAGTTCCTGCCCGTACATGTTCAGGCGCGCTCGCGGATTGTGCGCCAGCAGGTGTTCACCGGCGATCGACAGCATGCCGCCGGTGCCGGCCGTCGGGTCATAGACGGTGCGCACCACTGCGGCGCCCGGCGTCAGGACGTCGTCGTCCTCGATGAACAACAGGTTCACCATGAGACGGATGACCTCGCGTGGTGTGAAGTGCTCCCCCGCCGTCTCGTTAGAGATTTCGGCGAACTTGCGGATGAGCTCTTCGAACACCAGGCCCATACTGGCGTTATCGACTACTGAGGGGTGCAGGTCGATGTTGACGAATTTCTCCGTGACCAGGTAAAGCAAATTGGCCTTGGCCAGGCGCTCGACCTGAGTATGGAAATCGAAGCGCTCGAAGATGTCGCGCGCGGCTGGCGAGAATGCCTGGACATATGCGTACAGGTTCTGGCGGATGTGGTCCTGGTCACCAAGCAGCTTTTCCAGATCCAACGGCGATGTGTTGTAGAAGCTTGTCCCCGACTTGCGTAGCAGGAAGGAATCCGGGTTGAGGTCCGCTTTCGTCTTGGCGTCGAACTCGGCGAGAACGGATTGCTTTGTCAGTGCCAACACGCAATCGAGCCGACGCAGAACGGTGAAGGGCAAGATGACGCGCCCATATTCAGATTGCTTGTAGTCACCACGCAAAAGGTCCGCCACGGACCAGATGAATGCAGAAAGGGATTGAGGATTCATAGACTTCTACTACCTGCTATTAATTTCAGCGTGTGACTTTAAACGATTGCTTATCTGTAGAACGGCCAGTTGCACAAGCTTGCATGCAAGCTGGCTGCGCTCACATCGTCCGCGAAGGCGCGGCCGGCCCTCGGAAACGTTGACGAACATTGGAAATCAACCCGTGCAGAGGCCATCACGCTCAAAAGTCACTTGTCCTGCCATCGCCTTCTCAGCGTGCCGATGGAGGCGTCCGCGCGCAAAGCTCGCCGATCAGGCCCGCATAGAGCAACCGATCCTTCCGGGAGGCCAAACAAGCGTTCAATCGTTTGACGGATCGTGCCTATTCGCGCATCGGCACGAGCCGCACGGAGGCGTCCGCGACGGGCCGACACGGTGGCGAGGTCCGCATCATCGCCATTATCCGTAGGGGCGAAATCCCATTCAGATTCCTCCTCATCCGCTGGCAATTCATCAATCGACTCCGACTCACCATCGGTCGAGCTGGCGCTTTGGACGGCCGCAGGTGCTTCCTCATCATTCGAAAACCAAGTCACCGCATCCAATACCTGCCAGCAGCGGCCATCTTCCAAATGCAGGATCGCTTGCCCTTTGATAGGGGGAATGTCATCCCCGAATCTGGACAAGACGTCTTTTTTGGCCGCAAATGCCTCGGATACGGCATAAAGCAATGCCGTGTTTCCCTGGACGATGAGGAAGTCGGAGCGGCCTGGCTCGGCGAAATTCGCGCTAAACGCACTGTACAAAGAGATGGTCGCCTTCTCTGACGGGTTTGCCTTGGCAAACCGGGCCAAGATTGGCTCCAGCACATCGATCAGATCCAATCCTGCTGAGTAACGACTTTCGGCATTCACTTCAACGGACGGGTGTGGTTCCCGACTGCGCAACAAGCCAAGTTCATTTATTTGTCGTTCCAACGTCACTCGAATCTCCATGAAAGTAAACGCACATTGATACAAACGGGCCAGAATAGATTTCTTAATGTAACTCAAGAAATGTTTTGATAATTGCCGTGATTGCTTCGCCGGGCCGATGATTGGATCGAATGCATTAACTCGCGATGGCGTGGAATGCCGAAATACCGCAATAATTCGTTTACCAAACTGCCGTTCCTATCCAGCACCACGGAGTCGTGATATGCGCGCCCGCGCACGAATCCTCTTCTGCCTCTTTGGCCTGGCCCTGGGATGGGCGCGCGTGGCATTTGGGGCGGAAGCGCCGGCGCCCGCGACGCCGCCTGCCGCCGCCATCCAGATGGCCGAAATCCCGCTACGGGCCGACACCGATTTGCGCTACGCCGAAGGCGTCCTGCAGCGCGCCTCCACGGCGGATCCCGTATCCGCGCTAATGCCGCCGCTGGACGCCATCGCCAAATCCGCCGACGAAAAGCTCTACGAATTCCAGCCGGCGCAGCTTCGCAACTTTCCGATCATGCGGCTCGAAAGCCTGGAGCGGCACTGGATTTTTGATGTGCGGCGGCTGGCGCGGTGGCAGGTCGAGATGCGGCAGGCGACAGCGTGGTACGCCAGCGATGCGGCCGAGTTGCTGCGGCGGCGCACGGCTTGGCAGGCGATCAAGGATGCGCCGGGGGCATCTGGGCTGCCTGCCGCGTTGGCTGAGCGCATCGACGCGGTGATCGCGCAACTGGCGGCGGCCAGTCAGGCGCTGTCCGGGCCGCTGTCGCGCCAGGTCGAGCTGGAGCAGCGGGCCAACGCGATCGAGGAACAGATCAAGGCAGGTCAGCGCCAGGTGATGGAGGCGATCGATTATGTCGACGCGCGGCTGCTGCGTGTGGATTCGCCGCCGCTTTGGGCGTTGGACTGGTCCGGAAGATCCGACCAGGACACCATGAATCTCCTGCGCGAAGGCCTGGACATCGAAGTCCGGTTTGCGCGCGACTACGGCGCCGCCGGCGCCAGCAATCAGCGCGCCCTGCACACCTTGCAACTGCTGCTGCTGCCGCTCCTGCTGTGGCTTGCGCGCAAGAGCCGCAGCGCCATCCGCACTGGCGTCATGAGCGAAACGGCCGCCGGCGTGCTCGGCCGGCCCATCTCCACCTGGGTTTTGCTGTCCATGATGGGCGTGCTCGCCCTTGAGCCGGACGCGCCGTTGATGGTCCAGCAGATCGCTTTGGTGCTGGCAGCGGTGCCGGTGATGCGCCTGCTTCCGCCCGCCAGCCGCCGATATCTGGACCACTGGCCGCGCGTCATCACCGCCCTGTTCCTGGCCGAAAGGCTGGGATTCCTGTTTCTGGCCAACACCCTGTTCTACCGGCTGTCGACCGTGGCAGCGGCGTTGGCGGCCCTGGCGGCCATCCTCTGGCTGCTGGCGCGCGGGCGCCGCCAGACCTATCCGCCCGGATCCGAGCGACTGGTGCGCGCCTTGCGCGGCGTGGCCTGGGGCGCCGCTGCGTTGCTGTGCATGTCGCTGGGTGCGAACCTGATCGGCAATGTGTCGCTGTCCGAAATGCTGACCAGCGGCATCATCGGTAGCGGCTACTTCGGGCTAGTGCTGTACGCGGGCGTCACCGTCATCATCACCCTCCTGCAGCTATTGCTGGCGCGCCAGGGCATCTCGCGCTTCCGGCTCGCGCGCGAGCACGCGCCGCCGCTGGTCCAGCTGCTGATCCGTTTATTGAGCGCTGCCGCGGTCGTGGGCTGGGCGGTGTACACGATGGATCGCTTCCGCGTGCTGCGCTCGACTTACGCCTTCGTGACGCAAGTGCTGTCCTACACGCTGGAAGTCGGCGAGGTCTCGATCAGCCTCGGCAACATCCTTGTCTTCGCGATCTCGGTGCTGATCGCCTTTTGGGCCGCCCGCGCCGTCCGCATCATCCTGCACGACGAGGTGCTGACCCGCATGTCGCTGCCGCGTGGCGTCGGCAACAGCATTGCCTCGCTGTCGTACTACCTGGTGCTGCTGCTGGGGCTGGGCATCGCACTGTCCGCTGCGGGGTTTCAGACCAGCCAGCTCACCATCGTGTTCGGCGCCCTGGGCGTGGGCATCGGCTTCGGCCTGCAGGGTGTGGTGAACAACTTCGTGTCCGGGCTGATCCTGATGTTCGAGCGGCCGATCCAGCCGGGCGACGTGGTGGAGATCAGCGGCACGTCGGGTCAGGTGCGCGACATCGGCATGCGCGCCACGCGCATCAAGACCTTTGAAGGCGCCGACGTGATCGTGCCGAACGGCACGCTGCTGTCCGAGAAGCTCACCAACTGGACCATGCTGGACCGCAGCCGTCGTATCGAGGTCAGCATCGGACTGGCCTACGGCACCGATCCGAGGCAGGTGCTGGAACTGCTGGATGGCGTGGCGCGGCAGACGCCGGGCGTGGTGACCGAGCCCGCGCCGATGGTGCTGTTCATGGGATTCGGCGCCAGCACGCTGGATTTCAGCTTGCGGGCGTGGACGTACGACTTTGACCGCTGGATCGAGATCCGCAGCGACATGATGGCGCGGATGTACGACGCGCTGCGGGAGGCGGGCATCCAGATTCCCTTTCCGCAGCGGGATCTGCATTTGCGCAGCGTGTCGGAGGAGGCGAGCCGAACCTTATTCGACGCCAGGCCGCCTGGACCGGACGCCCCGCATCCGGGGTGAACCGGCACTCCCGCCGTCAGGCGGGAACCGTCACCGGCACCGTCAGCCCATTCTTCACCCGGCTCATCACCACCAGCGTCGAAAACCGCTTCACATTCGGATTGCCCCAGAAATGGCGCTGCGCAAACACTTCATACTCGGCCATGTCGCGCATGGTGAGCGTCAGTACGAAATCGACTTCGCCCGTCACCGACAGGCACTGCATGATTTCGGGCGCGGTCTGCATGGCGCGTTTGAAATGGTCGAGCTTGTCGGCGCGCTCGCTTTCCAGCGATACCAGCACCACCATCGTGATTCCGCGCCCGACCGCGGCGGGATCGACCACCGACACGTCCGCCGTCACCACCTTGGATTCGCGCAGCCGCTTCATGCGGCGCAGGCAGGACACCGGCGACAGGTTCACGCGTTGCGCGACGTCCTGGCTGGTGCGCTGGTTGTCTTCCTGCAGGCTTTGCAGGATCTGCAGGTCGAAATCGTCTAGTTCCATAAGGCGCTCGGAACGCGTGTGCGGATGGAGAGTGGCGCGGAAGGCGGGTATCGGTTGATTCTAATCGCGGCCGCGATGCGAACCGTCGCGAATTCGACGGGAAACTTCATTTCGAGCGTGCCGGACGCAGGAATTATTCAAGCGGCTTGCTTACACTGGGAGCCCTCAGCCCGCGCCGCCGGGAATTTCCACGCTGCACCCCGCAATGCCCTCACTCCAGCTTTTCCTGCTTTTCCTGGCCGCCGATGCGGCCTTGAAGCTCACGCCCGGCCCCGACATGGCCCTCACGCTGTCGCGCGGCATGACGCAAGGGTTTCGTCCCGCCTTCCATAGCGTGCTGGGCAACGTGGCCGCCGGTTTCATCCAGGTTCCGGCTGTCGTGCTGGGACTGGCCTCCGTGCTGCGGACCTTCCCCACGCTTTTCGTGGGCATCAAAGCCGCGGGCGGCCTGTATCTGGGTTACCTGGGCGTCAAGGCGATGATCCGGTGCGCGAACGCCGCCGAAGTGTCGCTGGCGGCCCGGCCGGGCGACGCGCGCGACGCCTTCTGGCAGGGCTTCATCACCAACCTGCTCAATCCGAAGGTGCTGCTATTCATGATCGCCTTCCTGCCGCAGTTCACTTCGCCGGACAATGGCCCGGTCTGGATCCAGATGCTGGTGCTGGGCGTGACGATGAAGGCGCTCAGCCTGCCCTACGGCAGTTGCTTTGCGTACGGCGCGTCACGCATCCGCGGCTGGGTCGCGCGCAATCCGTGGTTCCTGCGCGCGCAGCAAGGCATTCTGGGCGCGATCATGCTGGGGCTGGCGATCTACGTGCTGGTATCCACGGCGATGAATCCGCAACCCTGACCGTCCGCCCCCGCGCCGAATCACCCCAGCACAAGCGTTATTTCACAAGCCCCGTCCTTCCATGACTGCCGCCACCTTGAACAACGGACACAACAGCGCCGCGTCCACCCTGCTTCCCACCTTGTCGCTGATCGGCGCCATGGCCTCGCTGTGCGTGGGCACGTCGTTCGCGAAATCGCTGTTTCCGGAAGTGGGCGCGCAGGGCACCACCGCGTATCGCATCGTCATCGGCGCCATCATCCTGCTGGCCTTCTGGCGGCCGTGGCGCTTTCCGCTGACGCGCCGCAACGCCGCGAAGATCGCCCTGTACGGCGTGACGCTGGCGTGCATGAACCTGCTGTTCTACATGGCGCTCAAGACCCTGCCGCTGGGTATTGCCATCGCCATCGAATTCACGGGACCGCTGACGCTGGCTGTCGTGCTGTCCCGGCGGGCCATCGACTTTGTGTGGATCGCCTGCGCGCTGGCCGGCCTGATTCTGCTCATCCCCACCGGCCAGTCCGTCCACGACCTCGATCCGCAGGGCATCGCGTACGCGCTGGGCGCTGCCGTGTGCTGGGCGCTGTACATCATCTTCGGCAAGATGGCCGGCAACGTGCACGGCGGCCAGGCCACGTCGCTGGGCCTGCTGGCGGCCGCGATGGTCGCCCTGCCCGTCGGCGCAGCCCACGCGGGCATGGCGCTGTTGGATCCCAAGCTGATCCTGGCCGGCGTGGCCGTCGGCATCCTGTCCAGCGCACTGCCGTATTCGCTGGAAATGGTGGCGCTGCGGCGGCTGCCCCAAAAGACCTTCGGGGTGCTGCTCAGCATGGAGCCCGCGATGGGCGCGCTGGCCGGGGTCGTGGTCTTGAACGAACACCTGTCGCAGACGCAATGGCTGGCGATTCTCGGCATCATCGTTGCGTCCGCCGGCTGCGCCGCGACGGCGCAGCGCAGCCGCAAGGCGCCGGTCCCCGCGCCAGATTGATCAGACGGACGGTGTCTCACCAGGTGTCTGACACCCTGGGAAGAGGCTCGTCAGTTCGCAGCAGCATCTCAAAGGGTGTCAGACACCTTCGCAGCAAATCGCGCCAGCTCGCCATTAACCAAAGCCCGCCTCGCGCTGCGGCAGCGATAGCGGGTCGAAGTCTTCCCAATGGTTGTTGCGCCAGCGGCCGTTGGCATGTTCCACGTCGGCGCCGCCGGCATCGCGCAGGATGCGGCATGCCAGCAACTCGCGCTGCGGCCGGACCCGCACGGCGACCATGACGCCGGCCTGGCGGATCTCGGCATGGGAATCGGGATTGAAGTGGCCGTGCTGCGTGGTGCCGTGACCCGTCACCCAGAGCGCGCCAAACAGCGACCCGAGATACGCACCGACACCCGCCGCGGCCAGGATTGCGGCCGTGGAGTCGCTGAGTTCCGCCGCGACGAATCCGCCGAACACCGCAAATACGGCCCCCACGCCGCCGGCGCCCAGATAGGCGCCCATGTCGGCGCGCCCCGCGTCCGGATCGGAACGCCGGTCGCCGCCATACGGAAAGCGGCCGTGCTCGCCGGCGGGATTGACGTAGAAGGTATGGATATCCCAGTCGGGAAAGCCGCTGGTGGCAAGGCGGCTGGCGGCGGCCTTGGCGGCTTCGAAGCCCTCGAAGCGGGCAGCTACGATCAAAGACATGGCAGTCTCCTCGCCCGCGGTCCGGGCCGGATGCGCATTGTTTTATCGTACGCCCGCGCAGCCGCCGTGCACGCCCGCGTTACACCTTGCCGCCGCTGTTACCCGGCCGCTGTTACCCCGGCGCCCTATTCCGCGGAAAGCCCCTTGCCCTGGATGACAGCGCCCCAACGCTGGTGCTCCTGCCGCGCATAGGCACGAAAGGCGTCGGGCGTGCTGCCGGCCGGCTCCATGCCCTGCAGCGTCAGTTGCTTGACGACGTCCGGCGATTCCAGCGCTTGCCGGATCGCCTGGCTGAGCTGTTCAACGATGGGTGCGGGCGTCCCGGCCGGCGCGACCACGCCCTGCCAGGCCGCCGCCTCGAAGATCGGACCGCCCGCCTCGGCAAAGGTCGGCACGCCCGGCAATTGCGCGGACCTGTTGGCGGACGGCACGGCAATCGCGCGCAGCCTGCCCGCCTGGATCAGCGGGCGGGCGGCGGCAAGGTCCGCCATCATCAGCGGCACCACGCCAGCGGCCACATCCTGGAGCGCGGGCGGCGACCCTTTGTACGGCACCGCCGTCGCACGGCCACCAACGGTTTCCATGAACAGTTCCATCGCCAGATGATGCGGACTGCCCACGCCAAGCGATGCATAGCTGCCGCGCGGCTCGCGTTTCAGGTACGTCTTGACGTCGTCCAGCGTGTGCAGACCCGAGTCCGGCGCGGCCACCAGCACGATGGGAAGCGCCACCAGCGTGGACACCGGCGTCAGGTTTTTCTGCGGATCGTAAGGCAGATCGTTGTACAGCCACGGGTTGAGCGCCAGCGTGCTCATACCCGCGGTCAGCACCGTGTAACCGTCCGGCTGGGCGCGCGCGGCCTCTTGCGCGGCGACGATGGTGGCGGCGCCCGGACGGTTCTCGACCACCACCGGCTGCCCCAGCGTCTCGCCGACATGGCGGGCCACGATGCGGGTCGCCAGATCGCTCCCGCCCCCCGCGCTGAACGGCACCAGCCACCGGATGGGCCGATCGGGATAGTCGGCCGCCCACGACGCGGCTGGCATGGCCGCGGCCAGCGCCGCCGAAAACAGCATGCGCAGCATGCCCTGGAACATGACGCTCACTCCTTTTGAACTTCAAATACGCCGATTGTTGCCGATCAGGCGCGCGCCGCGCTCAGCCAGCGCAAGCCGGCTGACGTGGAACCTGCGGGACGGTACTCGCAACCGATCCAGCCGGTGTACTGCAATTCGCGCAGCACGCCGAAGATCCAGCCATAGTCGAGTTCGCCCCGGTCCGGCTCCTGGCGCAGCGGCACACCGGCGATCTGCAGGTGGCCCACGCGCCCGGTGGGCAGGTACTCGCGCAGTTTGGCGGTGACGTCGCCCTCGACAATCTGGCAGTGGTACAGGTCCATCTGCACCTTCAGGTTGGGCGCGTTGACCGCCTGCACGACGGCATGTGCGTCCTCTTGGCGGTTCAGAAAATAGCCAGGGATGTCGCGCGTGTTGATCGGCTCGATCAGCAGCGTGACGCCGGCAGAGCGCGCCTCACGGGCGGCCCAGTCGAGATTGGCGTGATAGTAGTCCAGCATCGCCTCGCGCGATGCATCGGGCGGCGCAACGCCCGCCATCACATGCACATTGGAACAAGATAAAGCGGTGGCATACGAGAGCGCCTGCTCGATGCCGGCCTGGAACTCGGCCTGCCGGCCCGGCAGCGCCGCCAGCCCGCGATCGCCCTGCGCGGTGATGCCGGGCGGCGCGTTGAACAGCACCTGCGCCACCCCGGCGGCATCCATGCGCTCGCGCACGAACGCCGCGGGCGCTTCATACGGAAACATGCACTCCACGCCCGCGTAGCCGTCGGCCGCGGCCGCCGCATAACGGTCCAGGAACGCATGTTCCGTGTACATCATCGACAGATTGGCGGCGAACTTCAGCATGGCGGGCTCCTGGCGCGAGGTGCCGCCGCGGACGGCGGCACCTGCCGAAAATAGCACAGGCCAGCGCCGCCCCCAACCCGGTCAGTACGTCATGCGCACGCCCAGCAGCACGCTGCGGCCGGGCAGCGGCGCAACCGTCGAGATGAACGAGGCGTGGTTGTAAGCCAGCTTGTTCAGCAGGTTGGTGCCGCGCAGGAAGACCTCGTAGCCGGTGGCGCCGTACTGGCCGCGATACGCGACCACCGCGTTGACCATGTTGTAGCCCGGCGTGGTGTCTTCATAGGCCGCGATGTCCTTCTGCGCGAACACGCGTGCGTATTCGACGCCGCCCGACCACTGCTGCCACTTGAAGTTGCCCCGCACGCCCGCGCGCCCGGCCGGAATGCGCGGCAGATTGCCGTCGCCACCCGTCAGCTTGCCGCGCACGTAGTCGCCGAACACCGCCGCCGAGAAGATCGGCGTGAACTGGTGCCGCAGCTCGCCTTCCACACCCGTGAACTCCGCGTCCTGCTGCGTGTATTCGATCAGGCGGAAGTCCTCGTAGCGGTCCAGCGTGTTGGCGTAGATGTAGTTCTTCACGCGGTTGTGGAACACGCTGGCCGAGAACGTCGTGTCGCCCGAATGCTTGCGCAAGGTCAGGTCGATGTTGTGCGACGTTTCACGCGTCAGGTCCGGGTTGCCCAGTTCATACGTATTGGTGGCGATGTGGATACCATCCGCATAAAGCTCCTGCGCGTTGGGCAGGCGCTGCGAGCGCGACAGCGACAGCGCCACGGAATACTGCGGCGCAAAGTCCCAGATCGCGGCGGCCGACAGCGACGTGCCCGACAGGCTGCTGCGCGACGCGCCACCCGACGGCGACACGCGCTGCCAATCCTGGCGCGCGCCCAGTTCGAAGCGCCAATCGTTCAACTGGTATTCCTCCAGCAGGAACACCCCGGTCGAGCGGGTCTTGCTGGGCGGCAGGAACGCTTCTTCGCCTTCGGCGCTGAAATCGCTGTACGCGTTCTGCAGGCCGATCACGCCGCGCCAGCCGGCGATGGGCTTGTGCTGCAGCTCCACCCGCATGTCGTAGCCCTTGTTCTTGAAGCGCGTGCCGACCTCGCCGCCCTCGATCTCGTCGTGCTGGTAATCCGTCAGGCCGCCGCGGAAGCGGATCTTCTCGAAGCCGGCAAACGGATCCTGATACTCGGCGCGCAGATCCATCCGGTTGCTGCGCAACTTCACGTAGGGAACGCCGCCATGCTCGTGATCGTGGTCGTGGCCTTCCTCGCCTTCGTCCCCATGATCATGGTCATGGCCGCCGCAGTGCAGATGCGTGCCGTGCGGGTGGCAGCCTTCGTATTCGTGGTTGTGGCCGGGCAGACCGTATTCGCTTTGCAGATGCGTGAACGCCACGCCCACATAGCCGCGCGGCGTGATCCACGACATGCCCACCGAGCCCTGCGTCGACTCGCTGTACGAGCCTTCCAGCTTGCCGCCGGGCCAATCGGGAACGTCGTAGTCGCTGGTGCGCCGCTTCATGCCTTCGACCCGCACCGCGAACTGGCCTTCGCCCGCCGTGATGCCCACCGCGCCGGCGCGCTCCTTGGTGCCGGTGGCGCCGCGCAGTTCCGCTTCGGCCGCGATGCCCTTTTCCGGCACTTCGGTCGGGATCTTTTTGTCCACCACGTTCACCACGCCGCCGATCGCGCCGCCGCCGTACAGCAGCGTGGCCGGGCCGCGCAGCACTTCGATGCGGTCGGCCAGCAGGGGCTCGACGGTGACAGCATGGTCGGGGGAGATGGCCGAGGCGTCCATCACTTCGGACCCATCGGACAGCACCTTCACGCGCGGCGCGGTCTGTCCGCGGATTACCGGCCGGCTGGCACCGCCGCCGAACGTGTCGCTATTGACGCCCGGCAGGTTCTTCAGCGTTTCGCCCAGCGTGCCGTTGCGCTGCTCGATCAACGCATCGCCTTCCAGCACCGAGGCCGGCAGCGTGGTGCTGTTCAGGTCCAGACCCAGCGGATTCGCGGAGACCGTGATCGGCGCCACGGTCTGCGTGCGTGCCTCGCCTTCGGTCTGCGCCTGGGCGACGGGCGCCATCAGCATCAACGAGCACACTAGCGGCGCTTTCCCCATCCCCAGCTTCTTACTGTTCATCTTTACTCTCTCGGATGTTATATCATTACAAACCAGCAGCCGGATGATATAACATTTCATCGCCCATGCACCGTCATCCAGAAACGACAAAGCGCGGTTCCCCTGCAGGAATCGCGCTTCGGTGACGCGGTCAGTGGTGCAATGCGGGGCACGGCGCCCCGCCCGCGATCATCCCGCCTTGAACTCCTTGTTCCAGAACTCCAGCATGTCCGCCTTCTTTTCGGTCAGCGCCTTCAGGTCATATGCGTGCAGCAGCTTGACCTCGGCGTCCGAGAAGCCCACGCGCTTCAACGCCTCCGGCAGCGACGCGTTGGTCACGGTAGGCGCATAGCCCATCTTTTCGGCAAAGCCGATCTGGCCCTGGGGATCGAGCATGGCGTTCAGGTAGGCCCACGCCGCATCCTTGTTGCGGCTGTTCTTGGCAACGGCGGCTTCAAACGACACCGGCACCGACCCTTCCTTCGGGATAACGAAGCCCAGCGGCAGCCCGCTGTCCTTCCATTGCAGCGCGCGCGCCTTCCACATGACGGCGATCGCGATCTCGCCGGACTTGAAGGCGGCCGCGACGGCTTCATTGGACGGGTAGATGCGGGGCGCGTTGGGCTTGAGCTTGGCCAGGAACCGCTTGCCGCCATCAAAATCCTTGGTGGTGCCGTCCGCGCCCAGGCCCACGAAGACCGAGTTGTAGAGGTAGAGAATGTCGGAAAAGCCGACCTGGCCCTTCCACTTGGGATCCAGCAACACCTGCAGCGAATCGGGCGGCGTCGGGAATTTCTCGGTGTTGTAGACCAGCGTCATCGCGCTGAAGATGTGCGGAATCGAGTACGGCGTCTTCAGCGTGTCGATGGCATTGGCCAGGTTGGGCAGCTTCTTGACGTCCACGGGCTCCAGCGTGCCGGAGCGCTCGGCGTCATACATGTCGACTTCACCCAGCAGCGCCACATCCATGCTGCCGCGGCGCGAGTTCTTTTCGGCGCGCAGTTTGGTGACCCGGCCCACGGCATTGCCCGTGTCGTAGACCACCTTCACGTCCTGCTTGGCGACGATGGGGTTGATGATCTGCTGCAGCAGATTTTGGTAATCGCCGCCCCAGGTGCCGACCACGATTTCCTTTTCGGCGGCGTGGGCCATGCCGGGCAGCCAGCCCAGGGCGGGCGCAAGCGCCAGGCCGGAGGCGGTCTTGATGAAGCCACGGCGATTCAGGTTTTTCTCTTGCATGACAACCTCGTATCGAAGGGAACTGACGACTAGCTACGATGCACCGCGCGGCAGGCCAGTCTGGCCGCGCGACCTTGGGTTCAAAGGAATTCAGACCAGCATGTCGACCAGCGCATGCGGCGCGGAGGCGCGGATTTCTTCGGCCTCGATGTCGCGCGCAATCACGATGATCGCGTCGCGCGCGTCGGGCTGCCGCGTCAGCCGCTGCGGCAGGCTGAAGGTCGAGCCGACCGACTGGATCAAGATGGGCTCCTCGCAATCGCTGACGCGCACCACGGCCTTCACGCGCAGCAGGCGGTCGCCGCACAGGCCGGCCAGGTTGTCCAGCCATTCGGAAAAATCGGTCCAGCTGATGCCGGCCTGCGCGCGCGCCGCCATCACGCGGATGCGCGGATGCGCCGCCCCCTGCCCGCCTGCCGTCAACATCCGCGCCGCCAGCCCCGCCAGATCGGACGTGCCTTGCGATGGCGCGAAGGCGGCCTGCACGGCGCGGCTGCGATCCGGCTCCGCGACAACGGCGGCCAGCGGATTCAGCGCCTCGGCGCGCGCCGCGCGAGCGCCCAGCGCACCGGGAACGGCCGGCAGCAGATCGGTCTTGGTCAACACGATGCGATGCGCCGCGCCGAACTGCGCCATGGCCTCGTCCATCTCGGCCAGCGCATCGGGATCGCGCGCGCAATCGTCGGTGCAGACCACCGTCAGCCGCAGGCCTCGGCTGGCCAGCTCGGGGTCCGCCAGCGACGCGATGATCGGGCCCGGCCGCGACAGCCCGCTGCATTCCAGGATGACGCGTTGCAAGGGGCCCTCGCCCTCGGGCCGGGGCGCTTCCAGCAACGCGCTCAGCGTGTAGACCAGGTCGCTGCGCAGCGAGCAGCACACGCAGCCATTGGCCATCAAGGTCATCGGCACGTTGTCGCTGTCGTTGGCCACGATGGCCCCATCAACGCCGACCTCGCCGGCCTCATTGACAATCACGCCCGTGTCCCGCGATGCCGGATCGCGCAGGTAGTCCACCAGCAGCGTGGTCTTGCCGCTGCCCAGAAACCCGCACAACAGGAACAGGTCGATGGCCATCAGCTTGCATCCTCGCCCGTGTCGCACGGCGATCCCGACGGTGCGCCGCCGGTCGGCGGACGCTCGCCGTCCGGGACGTCGGCCCAGCTGTCGCGGACCATCGCGCGCACGTCGGCCAGCAGCTCGGCGGTGTCGTACACCACGCCCGACTTGATGGTGGTCTGCAGGCAGCGCTGCCACTCGACCTTCGCGGTGTCGTCGTTCAGGCGCATGGCGCCCGTGCCGAACAGCAGCTTGAAGTCGGTCAGCGGATTCTGGTCGTGGATCAGCAGGTCGGCGCGCTTTTGCACGTCGATGGAGCCGGTATCGTCATCGATGCCCAGCAGCGCCGCGCTGTGCGACGTGGCCGCGCGCAGGACCTCGATGGGATGAAAGCCCGCTTCCTGCAGCAGTTCCAATTCGCGGACGAAGCCAAAACCGTAGATCTGATAGATAAAGCCCGAATCGCTACCCGCGCAGACGCGTCCGCCCAGGTTCTTGTATTCGTTGATGAACTGCATCCACAGCCGGTAGTTCTGCTTCCACTCGATCTCGTTGGTGGTGCTCCAGCGATACCAGTAGGCGCCGTGGCCGCCGCGCTGCGGCTGAAAGTAGCGCCACACGGCCTTCCAGGTGTATTCGTCGTGCCAGTCCGCGCGGCGCGCGCGCATCAGGTCGCGGTTGGCGTCGTAGATGTTGAAGGTCGGCACGAAGGTGTGGCCCAGTTCCAGGAACTCGTCCATGACCTGACGCCACTTGGCCGAACCCGGCTGCGCGGCCTGCATGAAGGTCTGGCCCGCCACCGCAAAGCGGTAATACTCGTCGCTGTAGTTGTAGTCCGTGGGAAAGGATTGCACGACGCGGTCTTCAAACAGGGCTTCTGGCAGGCCGTAATAGTGCTCGGAGCTGGTCAGGCCCCAGCGCGCGGACTTCATCGCGTTCACGCGCGTCACCGCCATCTGGGCGTGATGGCAGCCCGAGCGCAGGCCCACCTTGGCCGCCTCGTCCAGCGCCGCTTCCATGATGGCGGGCGGCGCGCCAAAGAACTTGATGCCGTCCGCGCCGCGCGCGGCCAGCTTGCGCACCCACTCGCGGCCCTGTTCGGGCGTGTGGATGGTCTTGACGCGATCGTTCACCGCCGGGAACACGGAATGCACGATCATGCGCGGCGCGGCGATCCGGTTGGAGGCGGACAGCTCGCGCTGTTCCATCGTCCAGCCCAGGCCGCCCATCGCGCCCATCTCGCGCACGGTGGTGACGCCATGCGCCAGCCATAGCTTGTAGATGTAGTCGGCGGGCGGCACGATGCCGCTCATGGCGTGATACGGCGTGCCAATGTGCGCGTGCGCGTCCACGAAGCCCGGCGTGACGAACTTGCCGTGGCAGTCGATCTCGTGGTCGCCCGGGCCGGGCCGGCGCTTCGGGTCGATGGCCTTGTGCGGCGTGCCCACATTGACCAGCGCCGTGATGCGATCGTTCTCGATCACGATGTCGACCGGCCCCCAGGGCGGCGCGCCGGTGCCGTCGATGATCGTGGCCCCGCGCAGGATCAGCCGCGGAAACGGCCCGAGCCCCCGGTCACGCGGCGCGGGCGCCGAGGGCGGATGCCAGCCCTTGGCCGCGTTGACGTCGCGCGATTCTTCGCCAACTTCCGATTGCGAAAACGTGGGATCGCTCATGGCCCCTAGACTCCCAGCTCGTTGTGTTCGATGACGCCGCCCTTCATGATCAGGCCGATGTGCTCGCCCTGACCCAGCAGGCACGACAGGTCGCGGTACGGATTGCCGTCCACCAGCAGCACGTCCGCCAGCGCGCCTTCCTGGATGCGGCCCAGTTGGCCCACCTGGTTCAGCACTTCGGCCGCCGTCGTGGTGGCGCACTGGATGACTTCCTGGGCGGACAGCACCTCGCGGCGGATGCGGAACTCGTCGCTTTGCAGGCGCTGGGACGGCCCCAGCAGGTCGGAACCGTAGCCGATCTTCACGCCAGCCTTCTTGTAGATTTCCAGCGAATGCAGGCCGGCGGTGCGCACCGTCGCGATCTTGGCGACGGAGTCCGCGGGCAGGCCGTAATCGGCGCCTTCGTTTGCCAGGGCCTCGTAGGTCACCAGCGTCGGCACCACGAACGCGCCCTTCTCGGCCATGAAGCGCGCCACGCGCTCGTCGACCAGGTTGCCGTGCTCGATGGTGCGCACGCCGTTGCGGATGGCGCGCTCGATCGCGTCGGCGGTATAGGAATGCGCCATGACGTAGGTCTGGCGGCTTGCCGCCTCGTCGACGATGACGCGAATCTCTTCTTCCGAATAGCCGAAGGACGCGATGGGATCCGTAGGCGACGCCACGCCGCCCGAGGCCATCATCTTGATCTGGTCCGCGCCCATCTGCAGTTCCTGGCGCACGGCCTTGCGCACGTCGTCGATGCCATCCGCCACACGGCCGATGTCGCCGGCGCGGAAGCAGCAGCCGCAGAAGCTCATGGGACGCAGGTGGTCCGAGCGCGGACGCGGATCGCCGTGGCCGCCCGTCTGGCTGATGGCGCGGCCCGAGATGAAGAGGCGCGGCCCCTTGACCGTGCCTTCGTTGACCGCGCACTTCAGGCCCCAGCCCGCGCCGCCCGCATCGCGCACCGTGGTGAAGCCCCGGCGCAGCATGGCGGCCATGATGGGCACCGCGCGCATCATCACCAGCGCGTCGGGCAGGACGCCCTGCGTGCTCAGGTTCAACTGCGTGGCCAGCACGTGCACGTGCAGGTCGATCAGACCCGGCATCAGCGTGCGGCCCGCGGCGTCGATCACGCGCGCCGAGGACGCGCTGATCGGCTTGTCCGACACTTCCTTGATGACGCCCTCCTCCACCAGCACATGGTGTCCCTCCAGCAGCTCGGACTGCAGGGGATCGAGCAGGTTCGCGTTTTTGAACAGCACAGCGGACATGAGAATTTCCTTGGAAGGATGTCTAGATCAGGAGGCCATGGTCTTGATGTAGCGCCGATGGATCAGCCAGTTGGAGAGCAGCGCGATGATGAGCGTGCCGCAGACCAGAATGACGGCCAGCGCAGCGCCGAACGGCCAGTTCGAGGCCTTGGTGATCTGGTCGTACAGCGCGGGCGCCATCATGGTCAGGCCGGAACCGCCCAGCAGCACCGGCGTGGCGTACGCATTCATGCACAGAATGAACACCAGCATCGTGCCCGCCGCCACGCCGGGCGCGGCGATCGGCAGCACGATGCGGCGGAAGGTGGTGAAGAAGCTGGCGCCCACGTTGCGCGCGGCTTCTTCCACCGACAGGTCCATGCCTTCCAGCACGCTTTGCAGCGTCAGGATCAGGTACGGCATGACCACCGCAGTGGTGCCGATCACCACCGCCGTCGGCGTGTACATCAGCGTCAGCGGCTTGTCGATGATGCCCAGTCCCTGCAACACGGCGTTGACCACGCCCGCGTTGCCCAGCGCCACCATCCAGCCGGCCGCGCGCACCACGTTGCCCACCATCAGCGGAAACACGAGCAGGATCACGAACAGGCTCTTGTACCGGCTCTGCGTGCGCGCCAGGAAGTACGCAACCGGAAAGCCCAGCACCAGCGCCAGCACCGTGCACAGCGCCGCAATACCCAGCGTGGTGAAGAAGATGTCGCGGTAATAGGGGTCGCCAAAGAACTTGGCGTAGTTCTCGAACGTGAAGGCGGTCTGCATCATCTCGACCGGGTCGAAATGATTGAAGCTGTAGCGCGCCAGCTGAAGGATGGGGATCATGATGATCACCAGCACCACCAGCGAGGCCGGAAAGGCCAGTCCCGGGCCCAGCCAGCGGCTGGGGCGTCCGTCCTGCGTTGCGGTCGTCATCGCGCCTCCTATTGCGTGAAGGCGACGCAGTCGTCGGGTTCGAAACACGCATACACGCGCTCGCCGGCGGCGGGCGGCGCGGCGCGCGTGCCGGCATTGACGATCTGGCTGATCATGCGGTCGCCGCCATCGAGCTGCACCCGCACCTCCAGCACCGATCCCAGGTACAACGACGACTCGATCACGCCGGGCAGCGCATTGCCGCCCGAGGGCTGCGCCTGCAGACGCACGCGCTCCGGCCGCACGCCCACGTGGGTGGCATTGCCGCCGCCCGGCGCCGCGATGCGCTGGCCGGCCTTGGTTTCAAACTGATCGTCGGCCTGGCCGCGACCCGTGAAGACATTCATCTTGCCCAGGAAGTCCGCGACGAACAGATTGGCGGGCCGTTCGTACAGCGTGTCGGGCGCGCCGACCTGCTGCACGATGCCGTCGTGCATGATGGCCATGCGGTCCGCGATCGCCAGCGCCTCTTCCTGATCGTGCGTCACGAACACGGTGGTCAAGCCCAGGCGACGCTGAAGCGCACGGATCTCCTCGCGCACTTCCAGGCGCAACTTGGCATCCAGGTTGGACAACGGTTCATCCAGCAGGAACACCTTGGGTTCGATCGCCAGCGCGCGCGCAATCGCCACGCGCTGCTGCTGGCCGCCGGACAACTGGCGCGGATAGCGGTCGCGCAATTCCGTCATGCGCACCATGTCCAGCACGCGCCGGATCTTCGCATCGCGGTCGGCCTTGGGCACCTTGTGCATTTCCAGGCCGAACGCCACGTTCTCGGCCACCGTCATGTGCGGAAACAGCGCGTAGCGCTGGAACACCATGCCGGTGTCGCGCTTGTGCACCGGCAGCCGCGTCACGTCGGTTTCGCCAATGCGGATGCGTCCCGACGTCGGCGTGATGAAGCCGGCAATCATGCGCAGCGTGGTCGTCTTGCCGCAGCCGCTGGGTCCCAGAAAGGTGACCAGTTCGCCTTCGGCAATCTCCAGGGAAAAATCCGACACCGCGACCGCCGCGCCGAACTGCTTGCGGATGTTTTCGATTGAGACCTTCGCCATTTCTTACACCACCTGACTGAGTTTCACATAGCGGTCGGTCACAAGCATGATGATGCCCAACAGCAGGATTTGCACCGAGGCGACCGACGCGATGGTCGGGTCCAGGTTGAATTCGAGGTACTGCATGATCGCGATCGGCAGCGTGGTGCGCCCCGGCCCGACCAGAGACAGGGACAGCTCCAGGTTCTCGAACGACACGACAAAACTGAACAGCGCCGCGGCGACGATGGACGGGCGCAGCATCGGCAGCGTCACGCGCATGAAGGCCTTGGGCGCGCTTGCTCCCAGGTTGCGCGCGGCTTCCTCGATGGAGCCGTCCAGCCCGGCCATGCCCGCCGTCACAAGCCGCACGGTCCATGGAATGGTGAGACACACGTGCGCAATGACGAGGCCCCCGAACGTGCCGACGAGGTCCTGATCCAGCACGTTTTCAGCGCGCAGGTAAAAGAGATAGACGGCCACGCCCGCGACGATCCCCGGGATCAGCAGCGGCGACAGCAGCAGCGTATTGACGCCCTTGCTGCCGGTAAAGCGGTAGCGCGCAATCGCAACCGCCGCCAGCACGCCCATCGTCACGCCGATGAACGCGGCCACCAGCGACACCTGCAGGCTGAAGATGAAGCCGTTGGCGAACGCGGGGTTCTCCCAGGCCTTGACGTACCAGGAGAGCGTGTAGCCCGAGGGCGGGAAATAGAGGATGGCGTCCTTGAAGAAGCTCAGCCAGACCACCAGCACGATGGGGCTGAGCATGAACGCATACATGAGAACCACGAAAACGCGGTGCAGCCACGTGGCCCACGGGATCACGCGCAATGGCTTTTCCCGCGAGGCTGCGACGGCTGAGTCCAAAGGAGGCGCATTATGCAAATCCGGTTCCTTTCAGCAACTGCCGGCTTGGTTTGAAACTCCTCCGAAGACTCTGCGGTCTCTACGGTTAACCAAAGCATATCGGCCGGTTGCTGCCCGGCTCAACTAGGGATAACCCACGGCGCGCCAAAACTCGCGGGTTATCCCTGCGGTAGCCCTATCAGCGGTGCAACCCACCGTGGCGCAACGCTGCAGCAGGTGCAACCCATCGCGCCGCGCGCAGCTACCCGGCGGCCTGCAGGCCGCACACCGCTTGCAGCACCGCGACCCGGCTCTGCCCCAGCACCATGCCTTGCCAATCTTCCTGCCCGCAATAGAACGCGTCGCGCGTGGCCTGCAGGATGTCCTGTTGCAAGGCATCGCGGGCGTCGGGATGCGCACGCAGCCAATTGCGTCCCCGCAGCGCGTGCACCACCTCCTCCCACGGCTTGGTCCCGAACTCCAGCGCCATCAGCGTGGGTTCAGACTTGGGGCAGGCGTCGTAGATAAGGCCGGCGAGATGGCCGGTGATGTCCACCGAGGCCGAGCTGCCCTGATACGGCACGGCGATATCGCTGCCCCACCACCGCCGCGCGCGCGCCACTTCCGCGTCGTCGCGCCGGCCGGCGTAGATCTTTTCGCCGTGACCGCGCGGCCCGAGGCCCGTGTGCACGTCGATCCAGCCGATGTGCGCGTGGCGGCTGGCGTGGGTGCGCAGGATGTCGCGCAATGTCAGCAGCGACGGCGAATGGCGCGCGCCCCCATAAAACAGGCCATCCGGATGCGTGTACTGTCCGCGCGATACCGCCTGCGTCGTGGCCGCCAGGCCGTGCGTTTCAATGTGGCGGGCGATGGCCTGACGGTTCTGCTCGGTGGGCGGCCAGTCCCGCGGCAACAGCAACTCGTGGATCTCGCCATAGCCGGGATTGGCCGGTAGCGCGCGGCCGTCGAAGGGCTGGGCATTGCGGTTCAGGTCGACGTTGCCCTCGTCGGTGCGTGCGATCCACGAAAAGCCGTAGGGGTTCACGGCGTGCACCAGCAGCAGCGCCACGCCCGCCTGCCGCGCGCGGTCCAGCATGGGCGCGTCATCCAGCAGCGCAAGCTGGCAACCCGAACCGCAGAAGCCTTCAACGCCATGCGTGGCCGACGTCACGATCAAGAGCCGCTGCGCACCGGCATCGCCGATCAGCGCCACATCGGTGGCCAGCGGCTCGCCCTGGCTGCCCACGGCCTCGATGCCGTACGACTCAACCTGCGTGGCCAGCGGCGCGGCGGCCGCCAGGAAGCGTTCGCGCGCCTGGACGTAGCTGCTGGAAAAGTAGCGTTCAACGGACTGCATGTCAGGGCTCCTGGCTGTCGATGTCATGGCCGGTGCGGTCCTGAATCCAGAACAGCACCACGGTGGAAAGCGTCACGGTGACCATCAGATACCACGCGGGCGCCATCGGGTTGCCTGTCACGTGCAGCAGCCAGGTCACGAAGAATTGCGCGAAGCCGCCGAAGACCGAGATGCCCAGCCCGTACACCACGGACATGCCCGTGGTGCGCACGGCCTTCGGAAACAACTCAGGCAGCATCGTGATGACGGGCGCGGTCTGCAACGCCAGCAGCACGGCCAGCAAGGCGATGACCGTCATCAGCCGTCCGGTGCTGGGCGCCGACACCAGCCACTGGAAGCACGGCAGCAGCACGCAGACCGTCACGGCGCGCGACCAGAAGATCACGCGCTTGCGCCCCACCCGGTCCGCCAGCATGCCGACGAACGGCGCCAGCGCGAACCCGATCGCACCCAGCACCACGCTGGCAAACAGCGTGGACGTGGCCGGCAGGCCGAGTTCCTTGGTGGCGTAAGCCGGCATGTAAAAGCCGATGATCTGCGCGCACACCATGCCGCCGATCACGAGCAGGATGCCCTTGACGATCGTGAGCTTGTACTCGGCAAAGACGCGGCGCAGCGGCTGGTGGCCGGCGGCGGCCCTTCTGGCGCCGGCGACAGGGGCGGGTTCCAGCGTTTCCTCCAGATTGCGGCGGATGTAGGCGCCCACCGGCACCGTCAGAATGCCGATGACGAACGGCACCCGCCAACCCCAGGCCTGCATTTCTTCGCGGGTCAACGCCGCGGTCAGGATCGCCACGGTCAACGCGCCCAGCATCACGCCGAGCGATTGGCTGCCGAACTGCCAGCTCGAATAGAAGCCGCGCTTGCCGGGCGGCGCGTGTTCCACCAGCAGCGTCGTCGAGGCGCCAACCTCGCCGCCCGCCGCAAAGCCCTGGATCAGCCGCGCCAGCACCATCAGCACGGGTCCAACCACGCCCATCTGCGCATGGGTCGGCGCTACGGCGATGAGCGCACAGCCCAGACCCATCAGCCACAGCGTCAGCGTCATTGCCGCACGGCGGCCGTGCCGGTCCGCATACGAGCCGATCAGCATGCCGCCCACCGGCCGCATCAGAAAGCCCACGCCGAAGGTGGCGGTGGTCAGCAACAGCTGGCCGTAGCCGGAAGCCGCGGGAAAAAACAGCGGCCCGATGACCAGCATCAGGAAGGTGAAGACGGTGAAGTCGAAGAATTCCAGCGCGTTGCCGATGGTGGTGCCGGCAATGACGCGGCGCCGCATCGACGGCGTGTACAACCCTGGGCCGCCGGCTGCGGCGATGGCAATAGACATTTTTTCCCCTTGATGTCCGGTGCGGGGCCGCCGGTCCGTGCGTCCGGATCGCTGTGCCCCATCGCCGTGAATATACGGATGGCGCACGATAAGCAAAAGACAGTATTTTTGTCGCGATGAGCACTTTTTCTTATAGCCCTTCCCGCCCACCGGAACGCCTTGCCCATGAACCTGCGCCAACTTCGCGCCTTTGTACTGATTGCCGAGCATCGCAGCATCCGTGCCGCGGCGCGGGCGCTCTTTGTCACCCAGCCCGCCGCCACCCGCAGTCTGCGCGAGCTGGAGCAGAGCGTGGGCGCGGAGCTGGTGCGCCGCAGCGTCAAGGGGGTGGAACTTACCCCGTATGGCGAAGCGCTGTACAAGCGCGCCGTGCTGATCCTGCAGGAAGCGCGCCGCGCGCAGGAAGAGATCGGCCAGATGCGCGACGGCGAAGGCGGCACGCTGAACCTGGCCATCAGTTCCGCGGCGCTGACCGTGCTGCCCGCGGCGCTGGCCGCGTTTCGCGCACGCATGCCGCGCGTCTCGGTGGCCTTCAATGAAGTCGCGCCGCCTTACAGCCACGAGCAACTGGAATCCGGCCGCTACGACTTCCTGGTGCAGACCGAGTACGACGGCGACATCGACGACGGTTTTGCGCGAACCACGCTGTTCACGCTGCCGCTGGCGGTGGGCGCGCGCGCAGGCCACCCGCTGAGCGGTGCGCGCACGCTGGCCGAGCTGCACGATGCGCTATGGCTGCTGCCGGGCAATATCCAGGCGCCCGCGAACCTGCTGCGGCTGGCGTTCGACGCGCACGGGTTGCCGGCCCCGCGTGACGTGATTCCCTGCCAGTCCATCGCGGTGGCGTTGGCGATCATTGCGGAGAGCGACGCGCTGGGCATCTTCGTGCGCAACTTGTTCGACCATCAATTGCTGCCGCGCGCGCTGCGCATGGTGCGTCTGGACCATCCGCTGCCCGCGGCCCGCGTGTCGGTCCTGACGCGTGCCGACTCGCCGCCGACGCCGGCCGCGCAGTGCTTCATGGATTGCCTCCTGACCGCGCAGGCAGCGTCTTCCCATGCCGGCGGCACCTAGGCGAACCCGCTGAAAGACCGGGTTACTATTGCCGATGGCCCCCGCCGATGACGTCGAGACGGGCCTTTTTGCTTCTCCCCCAATCCCCGTCCATGGCGTTTCCCCGACTTCCCGCTGTTCCCACCTTGACCGACACGGTCGCCAAGCGTCTACTCGCCGAAATCGACGAAGGACGCGTGCTGCCCGGTGAAAAGCTGCCCACGGAAATCGCCCTGGCCGAACAGTTCGGCGTCAGCCGCACGGTGATCCGCGAAGCCGTCTCGCGGCTACGCCAGGACGGCGTGGTCGAAGCCCGGCAAGGCAGCGGCGTCTTCGTCACGGGGCACACCGGCAACCGGGCGCTGCGGATCGACGCAGCCGAACTCTCCTCGCTGGAAGCCGTGTTGCACATCGTGGATCTGCGCCGGGCCCTGGAAACCGAAGTGGCGGCGCAAGCCGCTGCCTGCCGCAAGAAGCAGGACATGGTCGAGATCGACGCGGCGCTAGCTGCGATCTCTCAGGCCGTGGACAACGGCGGAGATGGCGTGAAGGAAGATGTGGCCTTTCACCGCAGCATCGCGCGCGCCACCGGCAACCCGTACTTTCTGACCACACTTGCGTTCGTCAGCCAGTTCCTGGAAGCCGCCACGCGCGTCACACGCGGCAACGAGGCGCGCCACGCGAACCTGATGCGCGACGTCATGCAGGAACACATCGCCATCGTCGAAGCCATTCGGCGCAAGGACGTGGACGGCGCCCGAGAGGCCGCCCGCGTTCACATGGTCAATGCCGCCAAGCGGTTGAGCCAGGCGCACCGCTTAGCCTGACTGAACCGCTATACCGGACTGAAGCGCCGCGGCCTGCACACGCCGTTAGCGAAATGCCTTCGTGAAAAAATCCCGGCTGCCGAAGTTGCCGGATTTCAGCGCGATGCTGATGCCGGCCTGCGCCACGGGCGCGTAACCGGCGCACCACGGCACGCCCGGATCAATCTGGTCGCCGATCGTGATCTGCTCCAGGCCCAGCGCCTGCACCACCGCGCCCGATGTCTCGCCGCCAGCCACGATCAATTGCCGCACACCGCGTTCCACCAGCCCGGCAGCAATGCGCGCGATTGCCGCTTCGATCATGGCGCCCGCCTGGCTCGCGCCCAGCGCGCCCTGCGTTTGCCGCACGGCGTCAGGCTGGGCCGTTGAATAAATGAGCACCGGGCCGTCCTGCATGCGCGGCTCGGCCCAGGCCAGCGCCTGGCCGGCCACGTCCTCGCCGGCGGCCAGCTTCATGGGATCGAGCGCCAGCGCGGGCCGGCCGCTTTCAATGAAGGCCGCCACCTGCGCGTTCGTCGCGGCGGAGCAACTGCCCGCCAGGACCGCCTGCAGGCCTTGCGCGCGGTCCACGCCGGCGGAGCCAGCGGACGCGAGCCCCCAGTTTCCCGGCAGGCCGATGGCCACGCCGGAGCCTGCCGTCACCAACGGCATGCCTTGCAGCGCCGGGCCCAGCGCCAGCAGGTCGTCATTGGACACGGCGTCGACGATGGCGATCTCGATACCCTGCGACATCAATTCCTGGATGCGGTCGCGAATGGCGGCGGTGCCGAGAGCGACCACGCTGTAATCAATCAGACCCACCCGGCGCGACGTTTGCGCCGCCAGCACCCGCACAAGGTTGGGATCGGTCATCGGCGTCAGCGGATGGTGCTGCATGCCGGATTCGTTCAGCAACACGTCGCCCGCGAACAGATAGCCCTTGAAGACGGTGCGCTTGTTGTCGGGAAACGCCGGTGTGGCAATGGTGAAAGCAGTGCCCAGGCTCGTCATCAGCGCATCGGTGACCGGCCCGATATTGCCCTGCGGCGTGCTGTCGAAGGTGGAGCAGTACTTGAAGTAGATCTGTTCCGCTCCCTGCCCGCGCAGCCACTGCAGCGCTGCCAGCGACTGCGCCACGGCCTCGCCGGCGGGCAGCGTGCGGGTCTTCAAGGCGACCACCACGGCATCCGCATCGTCGCGCAATGGCGCGCCCGGCGTTCCGATGGTCTGCACTGTGCGCATGCCCGCGCGGACCAGATTGTTCGCCAGATCGGTGGCGCCCGTGAAATCGTCGGCGATACAGCCCAGCTTGATCGTCATTTGGCCTCCGGCAGGGAAATGCCCGGGAAAATCTTGATCACCGCGCTGTCGTCTTCCCGGCCATGGCCGGCCGACGACGCCTGCATGAACATCTGGTGCGCGGTGGATGCGAGTGGCAGCGGGAACCGGGTGTGTCTTGCGGTATCCAGCACCAACCCCAGGTCTTTCACGAAGATGTCCACCGCGGACAACGGCGTGTAGTCGCCCGCCAGCACGTGCGGCATGCGGTTCTCGAACATCCAGCTGTTGCCCGCGCTATGCGTGATGACCTCATACAAGGCATCGGCATCCACGCCTTCGCGCAGGCCCAGCGCCATGGCCTCGGCGGCGGCCGCGATGTGCACGCCGGCCAGCAGTTGGTTGATGATCTTGACCTTGCTGCCCGCGCCCGCGCAGTCGCCCAGGCGATAGACCTTGCCCGCCATCGATTCCAGCACCGTCCCGCAGGCCTCGTACGCGGCCGCGCTGCCGGCGGTCATCATGGTCATCTGGCCGGCGGCCGCCTTGGCCGCGCCGCCGGAGATGGGCGCATCCAGATACAGGATGCCCTGCTCGGCCAGGCGCCCCTCCAACGCCACGGACCAGTTGGGATCCACGGTGGAGCACATGACGAATACCGATCCCGGCCGCAACGCGGCGGCAATGCCGCCGTCGCCAAACAGTACCGACTCGGTCTGCTGTGCGTTGACGACCACGCTGACTACGATCTCGCAGGCCTGCGCCATGTCCGCCAGGCTGGCGCAGGCCACGCCGCCCTGCGCCGCGAAGGCGGTAGCGGCGTCGTGGCGAATGTCGTAAACGTGGACCGCGTGCCCGGCGCGGCGCAGGCTTTGGGCAATGCCCGCGCCCATCGCGCCCAGGCCAATGACGCCAACGGGGCGCGGTGTTTCTGTGGGTTTGCTCATGTCTTTGTCGTCCGGCAGCGAAATGAAATGGTGTGGAGACCGCGCATCAACGCTTCAGGTCGTCGGCCATGTAGGCGCGAACGATGTCCGCAAAGCTGCCATCGCCGGTCAAGCCCAGACGGGCGGCGCGCGACGTGTCCCAACGCCCCGGCCAGCTGCCGACGATGCGCTCGACGCGCGCGTCCGCCTGCCAGCTGATGCGGTCGGCAACCTCGTCGCCCGCGACCTCGCGCAGGGCCTGCGCCATCTCGGCGACCGTGACCGACACGCCAGGCAGGTTGATGGGCGCCCGGTCCGCCACCGCGTCGGCATCCAGCTCGCAGCCCGCGATCAAGGCCTGGATCGCGCCGCGCGGCGACAACAGCCACAGCCGCGTGTCCGCGCCAACCGGGCACACGGCCGGTTCGCCATTCAGAGGCTCGCGAATGATGCCGCTGGCGAACGACGACGCCGCCGCATTCGGGCGGCCGGGACGCACGCTGATGGTCGGCAGGCGCAACACACGGCCGTCGACGAAGCCGCGCCGCGTGTAGTCGGCCAGCAGCAGTTCGGCGATGGCCTTCTGCGTGCCGTAGGACGATTGCGGATTGAGCGCGGTATCGTCGCGCACGGTGTCGGGCAGGTTGCCGCCGTACACCGCCACGGAACTGGTGAAAATGACGCGCGGCTTGTGGCCCAACGCGCGGCACGTCTCCAGTAACGCGCGCGAGGCGTCCAGATTGATGCGCATGCCCAGGTCGAAGTCTGCCTCCGCCTGTCCGCTGACGATGGCCGCCAGATGGAAAATGGCCCGCGTCTCGATATCGATGGCTTGCCGCAACACCGCCGGATCGGCAATGTCGCCCTCCAGCGAGCGCACGCGCGGGTCCTGCAGGGCGTCCGCCTTCACGACGTCCAGCAGATCGATTTGCGTGATGGCCTGAGGCTTGCCGCCTTCCAGCGACAGCGTGCCGCGTTCGAGCAGTTTGCGCGCCAGCCGCTGGCCCAGGAATCCGGCGCCGCCGGTGATCAGTATCTTCATGATGGATGCTCAACGATGGGTGAGATAGGGTTTGGCCCAGCCCAGGCCTTCGGACGTTCCGGCGCGCGGGCGGTATTCGCAGCCGATCCAGCCTTGATAGCCCAGCGCGTCGATACGCTGAAACAGGTAGGGATAGTTCAGCTCGCCCAGATCGGGCTCGTGCCGGTCCGGCACGCCCGCCACCTGGATGTGGCCGATGCCGGCCATGTCGCGCTCGAGCTTCACGGCGATGTCGCCTTCGACGATCTGGCAGTGGTAGATGTCGAACTGCACCTTCAGGTTGTCCGCGCCCACCTCGTTGCGTATGGCCTGCGCATCGTCCTGCCGGTTCAGGAAGAAGCCCGGGATGTCGCGCGTGTTGATGGGTTCGATCACTACGGTCATGCCAGCCGTGGCGGCCATGCGCGCGGCAAGCGCCAGGTTCTTGACGTACACCTCCCGGTGCGCGGCGCGATCCTGGCTGGGTTGGATGAGCCCCGCCATCACGTGCAGATGGCGGTTGCCCAGCACTGCTGCGTATTCCAGCGCCTGGTCCAGTCCACGCTGGAACTCATCTTCGCGTCCAGGCAGCGATGCGATGCCGCGCTCACCCGCTGCCCAGTCGCCCGGCGGCGCATTGAACAGCGCCTGCGTCAGTCCGTGGGCGTCCAGGCGCGACTTGATCTCGGCCGCCGGGACGTCGTACGGAAACAGGAATTCCACCCCTCGGAACCCGTCGTGCGCCGCGGCGGCGAAGCGTTCCAGGAAGGCGTGTTCCGTGTACATCATGCTTAGGTTTGCAGCCAGGCGCGGCATGTCGGTTCCTTTGGTGCTCGGTTAAGTTCGGTCGGCGTGCTAGCGGTTCACCAGCTTGGCCGGCGTGAACCAGACCGCGATGGCGCCAATGACCAGCACGCCCGCCAGCACGTACATGCCGGACGCGGTGGAACTGGTCAGGTCCTTCAGGTAGCCGATCATGTACGGGCTGGCGAAACCTGCCAGGTTGCCCACGGAGTTGACGATCGCAATGCCGGCGGCGGCGGCCGTGCCGGACAGGAACGCGGTCGGCAGCGACCAGAACAGCGGCGCGCAGGTCAGCACGCCTGCGGCCGCCATGGACAGGAACACCAGCGACACCACGGTGTTGTCGGCAAACGAAGCCGCCGCGGTGAAGCCCACGGCGCCTGCCAGCGCCGGCACGATCAGGTGCCAGCGGCGCTCACGCCGCCGGTCCGCGGAGTGGCCCAGCAGGTTCATCACGACGATGGCGCACAGGAAGGGAATGGCGCTGAGCAGGCCGATGTTGAACGCCCCCGTCACGCCGGTGGACTTGATCAGCGTGGGCATCCAGAACGTCAGCCCATACTGGCCGGCGACGAAGGCAAAGTAGATCAGGCACATCCACCACACGCGCTTGTCGGCGAACACCGCGCGCAACGAGTGCTTCTGCGTGCCGGTCTGCTTCTGGTCCTGCTCGATCTCGCGCGTCAGCAGCTTCTTTTCGTCGTCGCTCAGCCATTTGGCGCTGGCGATGCCATTGTCCAGATACATGACGGTGACCACGCCGATCACCAGCGCGGGCACGGCCTCGATCAGGAACATCCATTGCCAGCCCTGCAGGCCGTGCGTGCCGTGAAAGGCCTCCATGATCCAGCCGGACAGCGGATTGCCGAAGATACCCGCGACCGGAATGGCCGACATGAACAGCGCGATGATCTTCGCGCGGCGGTGGGCCGGATACCAGTAGGTCAGATACAGGATCACGCCAGGGTAAAAGCCGGCTTCGGCCAGCCCCAGCAGAAAGCGCAGGATGTAGAAGCCCGTCGGGGTTTCGACGAACATGAACATGCCCGACAGGATGCCCCAGGTGATCATGATGCGCGCGATCCAGATGCGCGCCCCCAGCCGGTGCATCAGCAAGTTGCTGGGTACTTCGAACAGGAAATAGCCAATAAAGAAAACGCCGGCGCCCAGGCCAAAAACGGTTTCGCTAAAGCCCAGGTCCTGCGACATCTGCAGCTTGGCGAAGCCGACGTTGACGCGGTCCAGGTAGGCAATGACATAACAAAGCATCAGGAACGGCACCAGCCGCCAGAACACCTTGGCATACGCGCGAGCGGTTTCGCGGGACTCGGGCGGCGAAGAAGCCGCGGGCACGGCGTTGGACGCCAATTCCATCGGGGGCATTGCAAGTCTCCATCAAGATTGCGCCGCCTGGATCCGCGATGCCGCGGCCGGCAGGCTTTGTGCGAAAAAGCGGATCAGTAGCGCGCGCCGAACGTGGCGCGCAGGGCCTCGATGGCCTCGTCCGGCAGCGGCTCGGGGCGCGGCTGGGTCATCAGCCAGAGACGGGCGGTTTCTTCCAGTTCCTCAAGCGCATAGGACGCGTGGGACACAGACCGTTCCCAGAGCACCGGGCCCAGCCGCTCGAACAAGGCGCCGCGCACGTGAGCCGCCACGGCGGCGACCTCGGCGGCAGCTTGCGGGTCGCCCGGACGGCGATAGCCGATCAACGGGATGCGTCCCACCTTCATGACCTGGTAGGGCGTGATCGGCGGCAATACCTCGTCCGGCCGCCACACGCCCGCGAGCGTCAGCGCAACCAGATGGGTGGAATGCGTGTGCACGATGCCGCGGGATTCCGGGCTGGCGCGGTAGATGCCCTGATGCAGCAGCAAGGTCTTGGACGGCTTGCCGCCGGCGACCCAGTTGCCGCCCTGATCGACCTTGGAAAGCGAGGCGGGATCCAGCCGGCCGAGGCACGCGTCGGTGGGCGTGATGAGCCACCCGTCATCCAGCCGGGCGCTGATGTTGCCGGCCGCGCCGACGGTATAGCCACGCGCGTAAAGGCTGGCGCCGATGGTGCAGATTTCTTCGCGGACGCGGGCTTCTTCAGTCATGAAAAGTCCCCGGGCGGCAGGGACGGGCAACGAACAGCGGGCGCGGCGAAGCATGCATGACGACGATGTCTCTTGAATAGAAGTTATCGGGTCATCATACAAATTTCGGCGGCGAGCGGGTACGGGGTAAACCCGCGTACCCGCCGTTTACGCTTGCGCGCGATCAACGCACGCCGCGGTTGGCGGCGCGGCGACGTTCATCCAGGCGGTCAAGGCCATCGCCATCAGCACCAGCAGCGATGGATACAGCATGCTCAAGTTACGCGCCTCGCCCTCGGCGGCGAACAGCAGGAAGAGCGGCACATTGACCGCCAGCGCCATCAGCACGTGCAGCCGGAACGGCGCGGGCAGCAGGCGCCAGCCGGTGACGGCCACGCCCGCGATCATCAGCACCATCACGGCGCTCAGCCCCTTGGGCAGCGCGACGCCGTAGGTGCTTTCGGTGCGGAACCAGTTTCCCGGGTCCAGAAAGTAGAAGAAGTTCGCGCCCGGCTGGAAGCTCACCGCGCCGCCGGGGTTGCCCGCGTAGCGCAGGCGCAGCGCCAGATACACGCAGCCGCAAACGAACACCAGCCCCGCCACCACGCCTGCTGCCTTGAGGCGCGGCAGGCTGAGGCGAAGGAAGGGATACAGCGTCACGACATAGAAGAAGAACGCCTCCTTGTTCCAGGTTGCCATCGCCGCGACGACGGCAAGCAGGCCCAGCCGTCCCGCGGCGCGCACCGGGCGTCCGACGGGAATGCGCCAAGCCAGCAGGATCGCGCACGCCATGAACAGCACTTCGAAGAAGTCGTAGAAGAAACCGCCCTCGGTCAGAAAGAACGGCAGCAGCAACGCAATGACCAGCGGCGCCGCGGTGGCGGCGGCTGCGCTGGCGCCCGCCGCGAGGCACACCGACCGCATCGCGAACAGCGAGCCGAGCAGCGCCAGGAAGGTCAGGTAATAGACGATGTGATAGCGCAGCGTCACGGGCGCCTGCATCGCTTCCGAGGCGGGAAAGCGCATGGCCAGCCCCGACCGGCTGTTCACGCGGCGCGGGTCCGTCAGCCGCTCGGACAGGCGCTCGACCGTCGCGGCCGGCATCAGGTCTTGAATACCGTTGGCGATGGCGGGCGCGAACTGGCGGTACACGTAGGGGCGGTGGGCTGTGCCCTCGACCATGGACGCGAGCGAATGCGGACCATGCCCGTCGTTCAGGCGCCACTTGGTGTAGAAACCATTGAAGGCCGCTGCGGCGACCATGACATAGAGCATCGCCAGGAGGAATCGGCGGTAGCCCACGCTATTGAAGAAACGGATCATCGGACTTCCAGGGTGACGGCCGGTTGGGGTGCGGTGTGCGGCCCCAGCCACTTTGCCAGCGCAAGCGCCAGGAGACACATCAGCGTTGGATACAGCATGCTGAGATTGCGCATTTCGCCGGGCGAACAGAACAGCAGGAAGAGAGGCACGTTGATGGCCAGCGCCAGCTTTGCGTGGTTGCGCAGCGCCTGCGGCAGCCGCGGCCAGCCATTGACGGCGATGCCGGCGAAGGCCAGGACGCTGATGAGGCTGAAGCCGCGCGGCAGCAGGACGCCATAGGTGTTTTCGGTGCGCAGCCAGTTGCCGGGATCAACGTAGTAGCGCAGGTTGTCCCACAACTGGTAGTCCACCGTCGAACCGGGATTGCCCGCATAACGCATGCGCAACGCCAGATAGACGCAGCCGCTCACCAGCAGCAGCCCGGCCACCATGCCCGCCGCCGGCAGGCGCGGCAGGTTTCGCCGCAAGAGCGGGTACAGGGCGGGCGTGAAAAAGAAGAAGGCTTCCTTGTTCCAGGTCGCCAGCCCGGCCAGCACCGCCAGCGCGCACAACCGCACCGGCGTCTGGCGCGAGGCGCCCAGCGCCAGCAGCACCGCGCTCATGATGAACAGCAGCTCGACGAAATCGTAGAAGTAGCCGCCCTCGGTCAGGAAAAACGGCACCATCATCGCCAGCACCGCGGGCGCGGCCGTCGCGGCCACCCCGCTCGCCCCCGCCTGCAACGCCACGCGGCGCATGACGAAAAGCGAAGCCAGCAGCGCCGCGAAGGTCAGGTAGTAGACCAGGTGATAGCGCAGGGTGACTGCCGGCAACAGGGCCTCGGACGCCGGATAGCGCATCGCCAGCCCCGACCGGCTGTTCACCCGCCGCGGTTCGGCCAGACGCTCCGACAGGCGCGCCACGGTCGCGGGCGGCAGCAACGACTGGATGCCGTTGGCCAACGCGGGCACGAACTGGCGATACACGTAGGGACGGTAGGCCGTGCCTTCGACCATCTGCGACAGCCCCAGCGCCGCATGCCCATCGTTGAGCCGCCACTTGGTGTAGAACCCGTTCATCACGGCGGCCGCCACGACGATGTAGGCGCAGCACAGCAGGAACCCGCGATACCACGCGCGTTGGAACAATCGATGCATGGCTGTCCGCGCCTACTTTGAAATGAGGAAGACGCCGATGGCGATGAAGGCCGCGCCCGCCATCCGCATGGCCGTGATCGTCTCCGTGCCGGACAGCAGGCCGTAGGCAAACACGCCCGCAATCGCGCAGGCCACCATCAACGGGTAGGCAAGCGTCAGATCCAGCTGGCGCAGCGCCAGCGCGTAAAAGCCAAAGCCCAATCCGTACGCGCCGATGGCGCCCACATAAGGCAGCGCCTGCGAGAGCAGAGACGGAGCCCCCGCCTGTGCGGAAGCGGACCCCGCGGCCTTGAGCGCCACACTGGCCGCCACGCTGCAGGCCCCGCTGAGTATCAGCCAAAGATATGCCATGTCTACGTCCTTACCAGCAAAACCACCACCGCCACCCAGGCCAGCACCGCAAGGCGGATCTGGTTGTCGGCGAGCAGATCGCGGCCCGGCTCTTCGCCCGATCCGCCCTTGTACAGCAGGTAGATATACCGGAAGACGCCGAACGTGACGATGGGCAGCGTGACAATCAGATGCTGCGTGCCGTGCAGCGCGGCGGTGTCTGCGTCCACCGTATAGAGGCCATACGCCAGCAGCGTCGTGCTGGCGGTGATGGCCACCAGGATGTCTAGCAATTGCGGCGAATAGTGGCGCAGCACGGTGCGCGTGCTGCCTTGCGACGCCGGGGCATCCAGGGGCGCCGACGCGATCTCGGCGCGCCGTTTGGCAAAGCCCAGGAACAGGGTCAGCATGAAGCTGCACAGCAGCATCCAGCGCGACGGGATGATGCCCACCGCAAAGGTACCGCAAGCCAGGCGGATCATGAAGCCCGCCGCAATACAGAAAACATCGACCAGCACCTTGTGCTTCAGGCTAAGGGTGTAGGCAATGTTCAGGGTCAGGTAGCCGGCCACGGCCAGCGCCACCGGCCACAGTCCGCACACCAGCGGCAGGCCCAGCGCCAAGCCGAACAGCACGACGATCAGCGCGCGCGCGGCGGGCAAGCCGATGCGCCCGCTGGCAATGGCGCGCAGCCGCTTCTTGGGATGGGCCGCATCGGCGGCGCGGTCGTGATAGTCGTTCAGGACATAGACGGCGCTGGACGCCAGGCAGAACGCCACGAAGCCCACACCCACGGCAAACACCAGCGCCGGATCCGTCCATCCGTGGCTGAAGATCAGCCCGATCAGCACGAAGCCGTTCTTCAACCATTGCTGCGGACGCAGCAGCGAGATAAGCGCGCTCATGGTTTGACCGCCTGCCCGCGATACCAGGCATGCTGGGCCGCGTCGATGAGCCACTGGTCGCCGCGGCTGTCGCCGTAGGCGTGCAGTTCATATTGGTCCGGACCGCCGTAGCGCTCGGTCAGGCGCCGCAGCTTCTCAGGGCCCCAGCAGTTGGGACCGTCGAAGTCGCCGGTCAGGCGGCCCTGCGCGTCGACCGCCATGCGCGTGCAGATGAGGTCGTCGAACCCGAGGTATCGGGCCGCGTCTTCAAGGTAGATGTCGGGCGAGGCGCTGACCAGCACGCAGCGGTCGCCGCGCTGCTGGTGCCACCGCAGCCGCTCGATGAGCGCCGGCCGCAGCGGAATGGTGTGCACCCAGGCGCGGGCGATGCGGGCCAGCTCAGTGCGCGAGCGTCCCCGCAGCGCGGCGCGGCAGAGCGATTGCTTGGCGTCTTCGTTGCTGCGCAGGCGAAGCGCGAACGCGGTCAGCGCGGGCGCGGTCCGCACGAATGCCGTCAGCAGGCGAACCCATGAAAGATGAGCCAGGAAGGGAACGAAAGTGTCGCGCTGAGTGAGCGTGCCGTCGAAGTCGAAGGCCGCAATGACGCGCGTGGAAACGGGAGACTGCGTTTGTGTAGCCATACTGCTTTCGCGACGGAACCCGGCCGGGCCTTGCCGTCACAAACTATGCCGGAAAATACGTCAGCGCCCAAGGCGCGTACGCGTGATGTCAGACGCAGTCTTGTCGTGACGCAAGCCTGCGGTGAAACGTGAGCTTTCTATTTCAAAATTTGTGTATTTGTAACACATTGGATTACAAGTCATCATAGCCCGCCTTCGGTGCCGGCAAGCCGGGAAGAACCGCGTGAAACCCGCCGTTCTTCCCGCCGCTTTTCCGTTTTCCCAGGTTTCAGGGTCACGCCCGCCAGGGGTTCGGTCGCGTTACGCCTGCTGCGCCTTGAACGCGCCTTCCTCTTCCAGCACCTGGTTGGCCACCTTGAACGCATCCAGGCCTGCGGGAATGCCGCAGTAGACCGTCGCCTGCAGCAGGATCTCCTTGATCTCCTCGACCGTTACGCCGTTGTTCAGCGCTCCCTTGACGTGCAGCTTGATCTCGGCGGGCCGGTTCAGCGCCGTCAGCATGGCCAGGTTGAGCATGCTGCGCGTCTTCTTCTCAAGGCCGGGGCGGCTCCAGGTGTAGCCCCAGCACCACTCGGTGGTGATGTGCTGGAACGCCATCATGAAATCGTTGGCGCGCGCGATCGAGCCATCGACGTAGTCGGCGCCGAGCACATCGCGGCGCAATTCCAGGCCTTGTTCGAACAGCGCCTGGGTTTCGGTTTGGGCTTTGGACTGAGCGTCGGCCATGGGTTGTTCCTCCGGGATGGTGGCGGCGGGACTCGAAGGCCCGCCTGCGGGTTGTCGTCCGGCCGATTGTGGGCGTGCGGCATCCCGCCCGTCAAATATGGCGCTTGCGCGACGCGGTGGAGGGGCGATTAGCCCGGCGCACAGGGCCTACAGCGAATACCGGTAGTCGCAGTTCAGCGTGGCCTGCAGCGGCGCGGGATAGCCGCTGGCCGCCTTGCCGCCCGGGCGCGGACCCAGCAGCCGCGCCTGGAAGGTGCCGGCCACATCGCCATTGGCCGTCTTCTTCACGGCCACCGTGGACGGCAGCGCATACAACGTCAACGCCTGCCCGTCGGCCGGCGCGACCAGCGTGAAAACCGACTGCGGGAAATTGGCGACCACATACCCGGGCGCATCATCCGACGTGAACGACAGCGTGGCCGTCGTATAGGTCAGCGTCAGCGACAGTTCGTCGGAAGACGGCGAGGGAATGTCACCCTTCAACGCCACCTTGCCGCTGTCGGACACGCAGGACAGCGACGCGGGCGCGGAGCCGGCCTGCGCGTTGCCGGCCAGCAGGGCGATAGACAAGAGACAGGTGGCGCGTGCAATCATGGTTGTTCCTCACCAGCGCCGGTGTGGCGCATGCCGGCAAAATTTCGTCAGGAATATATCAGACGGTCATCCTCGTCCGACGCGATCCGTATAGGATGGAACATCGCCCATCAGAAGGAGCGTTCACATGCCATCAATGCGACATCCTATCCTGGCCAGCGCACTGGCCGCGACGCTTGCCGTCGCCCTGCCCTTCGCCGCCCACGCCGAATCGGTCACCCTGCAGGTCGAGCAGGTCACGCCCGGCGCCGATCCGCACACCAACGCCCGCGTCGTCGACATCAAGCTCAAGCCCGACAGCGTCAAGACGCTGGCGAACTTCACGCGCGAGCGCGTGGGCCAGCGCGTGCAGTTCCGCGCGAACGGCATCCTGCTGTCCTCGGCCACGTTAATGAGTCCGCTTGATGGCGACAGCCTGCGCATCACCGCCGGCGAGCACGGCTTTGCCGGCAAGTCCGCCGAAGAAATCGCGCAAGGCATCATGAAGGACGGCGCGCTGACCATGGACGACGAAAACCGGTAAGCGCGCCGCCACCCCTTGCATCAAAAGGCTGACGCCCGCGCATGCGGCGTCAGCCTTCTGTTTTTGACAAGATGGCGCAAGCGCCGCGGGTTTCAGTCATCTGTCATTAACCTTTCATTTCGGACTTCTAGTATTGCTCGTCCCCATCGGGCATCAGACCCAAAGCCAGGAGTTCAAATGAGCAAGTCCATCTCCGACAAGACCGTCCGCAATCCCAGCCAGAGCACCCCGTTCAGCGAGATCCTTGAAAAGAACATGTCCCGCCGCATGGTGATGCGCGGCGGTATCGCGGCCGCGTTCGCGACGATGACCAGCCTGGGCCTTGCCGGCTGTAATGGCAGCGACGACGATGACGACGATGCCGGCAATGGCCAGAACCCCGCGCCGGAAGTGCCCGGCACCGAGCCGCCTCCCGCGCCGGCGCCGATCAAGCTGGGCTTCGAGTCGCTGCCCACCTCCATGACCGACGCCTGTGTCGTGCCGGCCGGCTACATCGCCCATGTGTTCGCACCCTGGGGCACGCCGTTCAACGACAACGCGAATCCGTGGGACCGCAACGGCAACAACAGCTCGACGGACTTGCTGAACTCCACCGGCATGCACCACGACGGCATGCACTTCTTCCCGATCAACGGCAGCTCCACGGAAGGCCTGCTGGCGGTCAACCACGAGTACATCGACCAGAAGGCGCTGCACCCGCTGGGCGCGACCACCGTGGCCGGCAAGCGCCCCATCGAGGAAATCCGCAAGGAGATCAACGCGCACGGCGTGGCGATCCTGCATGTGCGCCTTGAGAACGGCCGCTGGAACATCGTTCACAACTCGCGCTACAACCGCCGCTTCACGTCGGCCACGCCGATGAAGCTGTCCGGCCCGGTCGGCGGCACGGATTGGGTCAAAACCCCGTACTCGCCCAACGGCACGATGGTGCGCGGCACCAACAACAACTGCGGCAACGGCTACACCCCGTGGGGCACGTACATCACGGCCGAAGAAAACTGGGCCGCCTGCTTCGTCAACACCGGCACGCGCCCCGCGCACCAGCAGCGCGTCGGCGTGCCCGACGACAAGGGCCGCTACGAATGGGAAACCGGCGCCAACGATCCGCTGGAAGTCCAGGGCGAATTTGCGCGCTTCAACATCACCGAAACCGGCGCCGACTTCACGCAGGATTACCGCAACGAAGTCAACGGTTTCGGCTACCTGGTCGAAATCGATCCCTTCAACGAAAACAGCATCGCCACCAAGCGCACCGCGATGGGCCGCTTCGCGCACGAAGGCTGCGCCTACGCACTGCCCGAGGCCGGCAAGCCGCTCGCTTTCTATAGCGGCGACGACTCGCGCTTTGAGTACATCTATCGCTTCGTGTCGGAAGCCGTGTGGGATCCGAAGGACGCCGAGCGCACCGACCGTCTCGCGGTGGGCGCAAAGTACCTGGACAAGGGCACGCTGTACGTTGCGCGCTTTGACGCCGATGGCACGGGCCAATGGATCCCGCTCGTCGGCACGACCGTGGGCGCCGGCGGCCGCACGCTGGCCGATGAGTTCGGCGGCATCGAGGACATCATCATCAACACCCGCGGCGCCGCGGACTTCGTCGGCGCGACGCCGATGGACCGCCCGGAATGGACGGCCACGCACCCGACCAACGGTGACATCTACCTGACGCTGACGAACAACTCCAGCCGCAACGCCGGCAGGGGCACCAACCCGCCCAACCCGCGCCTGAACAACGTCAACGGCCACATCGTGCGCTGGCACGACGAGCCGGGCTCGACCAAGTTCAAGTGGGACATCTTCGTGTTTGGCTCCGACGCCGGCGCCGATGCCGACACCAACCGCTCCGGCCTGACTACGCTGAACCAGCTGGCCAGCCCGGACGGCATCGGCATCGATCCGCGCGGCATCCTGTGGATCCAGACCGACAACGGCATCGACGGCGGCCGCAACAACAACGTGGCCAAGGCGACCAACGACCAGATGCTGGCCGTGATCCCGGGCGCGCTGGCCGACAGCACCGGCACGGGGCCGGCGATCAACGCGTCCAACCAGGCCGACCTGCGCCGCTTCTTTGTCGGCCCGAACGAAGCCGAGGTCACCGGCTTTGCCTTCACGCCTGACTACACCAGCATCTTCCTGAACATCCAGCACCCTGTGAACTGGCCGGCCTACGATACGGAAGATGCGACCACCGCCACCACGGGCGTCGTCCGCCCGCGCTCGTCCACGGTGGTGATCCGCCGCGCTGACGGCGGTCCGATCGGCGTGTGATGACTCGCAGGGTGACGCGCTCACCCTGCACGCAGCAAAAACAAGGCCACCCTCGGGTGGCCTTGCCATGTCCGGAGAATCCGGGCGCTTGCCGTCACGTTCCCGTGAACACCGGCGCGCGCTTTTCCAGGAACGCCCGGCGCGCTTCCTGCGCGTCGTTCGTCTTGGCCACCTGCGCGGTCATGTCCTGCTCGTAGCGGTAGCCGTCGCGCAGGCTCATGTCTTCGATGGCGTTGGCGGTCTGGATCATCAGGCGCACCGACGCCGGGCTCTTCCCGGCGATCTGGTCAGCGATGACGCGCGCTTCTTCCATCAGCTTGTCCCCCGGCACGCAGGCTTCGACGATGCCAAGGCGGTACAGCTCCGCTGCCGTCACGCGCATGCCGGTGAGCATCATGCGGCGCAGGCGCGAATGGCCGAACAGGCGCTGCGCGTGCTTGACGCCGCCCAGCAGGCCGACATCGACTTCCGGCAAGGCGAGGCACGCGCTTTCGGCCGCGATCAGGATGTCGCAGGAGGCCGCAATGCCCAGCCCGGCGCCCAGCGCGGGTCCGTTCAGCGCCGCGATGACGGGTTTGGGGCATTCGCGAATGGCGTGAAAGAGCTCGCGCGTGCGACGCGAATGCTGGGGCAGGCCGCCCGGCTGATCCAGCATCTGCCCGCGGTTCTTCAGATCGGCGCCGGCGCAGAAGACGCGTCCCTCGCCCGTCAGGACCACGCAACGCACCTGCGGATCCTCGCCAAAGCGGTCCATCGCCAACGTCAGGTCCTGCAGCAGTTGGGTATTGACCGCGTTGACGGGCGGATGCGCCAGCCACACGGTGGCGACGTGGTTCTGCAGTTCGACGCGCAGCGTCTCAAAACGGTAGTCGGACATGATGTTCCTGTGGGGGGTCAGAGGGTTTGGTCGGCGCGCAGCTCGGCGATCTCGGCCGCGGACAGGCCCAGTTCGCCCAGCACCTCGTCCGTGTGCTGGCCCAGCGTGGGCGGGCCATCCTCCAGGCGCAGCAAGGAATTGCGAAAGCGA
The DNA here is from genome assembly GCF_059760815.1 of Achromobacter sp. 1012554356. NCBI lineage: Bacteria > Pseudomonadati > Pseudomonadota > Betaproteobacteria > Burkholderiales > Alcaligenaceae > Achromobacter > Achromobacter sp. 1012554356. The sequence continues at coordinate 90,033 of NZ_JCBANC010000013.1, forward strand.
AACGGGCTGCGGATCTGCGGCATGTCCATCCCATCCGGATGCGGCGCGGAAAACTGCATCTCGCGGTGCACGACCTGCGGTTCGCGCAGGGCCTCGCCGATGTTGTTGATGGGCGCGCAGGGCACGCCCTCACGGTCCAGCGCCGCCAGCAGGGCCGCCTTGTCGTGCTTGATGACCTGCTCGTCCAGCCACGGGTCCAGGATGGCCAGGTTGACGACCCGCCCCGCGTTGGTCTGAAAGCGCTCGTCCTGCGCCATCTCGGGGTGGCCCAGCACGCGGCACAACTTGGCGAATTGCGCGTCCGAGCCCACCGCCATGATGATGTGCCCGTCGCGGCACGGATACACGCGCTGCGGCTGGATGTTGGGATGACGGTTGCCGCGGCGCGGCGGCACGACGTCGGTCAGCAGATAGTTCATGGCCTGGTTGGCCAGCAGCGTCACGCCGACGTCCAGCATGGCCATGTCGATGTGGTCGCCCTGCCCCGTCACTTCACGCCGCGCCAGCGCGGCCAGGATGGCGTTGCTGGCATACAGCCCGGTGATGAGATCCACCATGGGCACGCCGATCTTCATCGGACCGCCGCCGGGGCGGTCGTCCGATTCGCCGGTGATGCTCATGAGGCCGCTCATGGCCTGGATCATGAAGTCGTAGGCCGGCTGTTGCGCGCGCGGACCCGTCTGCCCAAAACCCGTGATCGAGCAATAGACCAGCCGCGGATTCTCCTTGCTCAGTTGCTCGTAACCCAGGCCCAGCCGATCCAGCGTGCCGACCTTGAAATTTTCCAGCACCACGTCCGCCTCGCGCGCCATCTTCCGGATCAGCGCCTGGCCGCGCGGAGACTTCAGGTTCACCGTGACGCTGCGCTTGCCGCGGTTGCAGATCAGGTAATAGCCGGATTCGTTGGTCCGGGTCCCGTCTTCCTGCGTCAGGAACGGCGGACCCCAGGCGCGGGTGTCGTCGCCCGCCCCGGGCTGCTCGATCTTGATGACCGATGCGCCCAGGTCCGCCAGCGTCTGGCTGGCCCACGGGCCGGCCAGGACGCGGCTCAGGTCCAGCACGCGGATATGGGAAAGAGGATGAGACTGCTGTGATGACATGATGCTTATGACTCCAACCGGCTATTTCTCGGCAATGCCCGCTTTGTTGATGACGTCGCGCCAACGGGCCTGTTCCTTCTTGAGCAGATCCGCCATTTCCTGCGGCGAGTTGGAAATGGCCAGGATGCCCTGCTCAAGCATCTTTTCCTTGACGCTCGGTTCGGCGATCGTGGCCTGCAGCGCCTCGGCCAACTGCTGCACGATGGCCTCCGGCGTGGCCTTGGGCACCGAGATGTAATTCACGGGCGACGCGTCATAGCCGGGCAGCGTCTTCGAGATCGGCGGCACGCCGGGCAGGATCGGCACTTCGAACGGCGTCGTGACACCCAGCGGAATCAGGCGCTTGTCCTTGATGAAGGCGGTATAGATGCCCACGGTGTCGATCGCGATATCGCCGTTGCCGCCGACCAGATCCTTCACCGCTTCGCCCGTGCCCTTGTACGGCACGTGCTGCAGGCGCACGCCGGCCAGAATCTGCAGCAGCTCGCCATTCAGATGGCTGCTGGCGCCGATACCGGCACTGACGTAATTCAGTTCGCCCGGCCGCTTCTTGGCGAGCGCGATCAGTTCCTCAAGCGAATTCACGCCCAACTGCTTGTTGACGACCAGCACGCTGGGCGCCAGCGACACCTGCGACACCGGACGCAGATCGTCGGGGTCGTACGGCATGTTCTTCATCAGGAACGGCAGCGTCATCTGCTGGCCCGGCGTGGTGTAGAGCAAGGTGTATCCGTCCGGATCGGCACGCGCCACGGCGGCTGCGCCGATGACGCCGCCCGCGCCCGCCTTGTTTTCCACAATGACCGACTGCTTGAGTTTTTTCGAGAGCGTCTCGGCCACGACCCGTGCGGTCAGGTCGGCGCCACCGCCGGGGGCAAACGGCACCACCAGCTTGATGGGCTTGTCGGGATAGGCTGCCAGCGCGGAACTGGCCACCAGCGCAAGTGCGCAGGCGCGTGTGATGAAGCGGATCAAGGTTTGTCTCCTGTTGGCCGGCCGGGGCGGCTGGCTCGTTGTTATCGGCTCGCGCCCGGAGGCCGGGCGTCAAGCTGGGTCAATGATTCACTGACGATCTCGCGCAGCAGGCCGGTGACCACCTTCACGGCCTGCGTCGGCCGGTCGGTGATCATGAGCGACACGATGCGCAAAACGGAAGGCTGGACGATTTCGGACGCTTGCAACTCGCCTCGTTCGACCTCCGCGGCCACGAAATGCCACGGCAGCAGGGTGTAGCCGGCGCGCCGGACCACCATCTGCTTCTGGATGAAGCCCGAGTCAGCCTCCACCGACACGCTGATGTTCACGTTGTGCCGCCGGCCCATTTCGTCCAGCATCATCCGCACCGAAGACGGCTTGCGCGACAGCACCAGCGGCAGGCCATCGAGCTTGGCGAACGGCACCTCGCGATCCGCGGTGATGCGGTCGCCCGGCGGGCCGATCAGATAGGACGGCAGGCGCAGCAGCACGTCCTCGTCGCTGCCCAGCGCGTCGTGGCTGCGGTACGGCAGGCCGATGTCGATCTCGTGATGCGCAAGCCAGCTCTCGATCTGTCCCGCCGCGCTTTCCACGATCTGCACCTGAATCGCCGGATACTCGCGCTGCAGCCGCAACAAGAGCGGAATGATCAGCGCGTTGCTGAGCGAAGGCAGCGTGCCGATGCGCACCGTGCCCGTCACCTGGCCGTGCGCGGCCGCGACCACGTCGTTCAGTCCGGCGGCGCTTTCCAGCACCTGCTCGATCGCGGGCTGGACCTGCCGGCCCAGTTCGGTCAGGCCCATGCCGCGGCCATTGCGCGTGAACAGATAGCCGCCGCATTGCTTTTCAAGCAGGGACAGGTAGCGGCTGACGGCGGGCTGGCTTACGCCCAGGTCAATGGCAACCTTGGTGATGCTGCCGCTGCGCGCCACCAACGAGAAGATGCGCAGCGCGCGCAGGTCCCACCCTGCGGAATCAGACGGTTTCGCCATGGATCACTGGCCCGAGAGTTTTTCGGCCGCGATGATCTCGCTCCAGCGCGTCACCTCGCTGTCGAAGAACTGCTGGAAAGCCGCCTGATCGCGAAACAGGGCGACGGCGCCCATTTCACGCGCGCGCTGCTGCACGATGGGCTCGCCCACCACCTTGCGCAGCCGCACCTGAAGATCCTTGATCTGGCCCTGCGGCGTGCGGGCCGGCACGAAGATGCCCCACCAGCTGGACGCATGCACGCCGGGCACGCCCAATTCATCCAGCGTGGGCAGGTCCGGCGCCTGTTCCAGACGCTCGGGCGCCGCCACCGCAAGCGCGCGGATGCGGCCAGACTTCACGTGCGGCATCGCCTGCAAGGTGTCGAAGTACGCGTCCACCTGCCCGCCGAGCAGGTCATTGATGGCCGCGGATGTACCCCGATAGCTGACGTGCGTCACGGGCAGGTTGATCTGCCGCGCAAACAGCGCCGCTGCCAGGTTGGGGCTGGATCCGACTCCGGAATTGGCAAACGACAGGCCGCCGGGCGCCTTGCGCGCATGGTCCAGCAGCTGCGGCACGTCCTGCGCCAGATCGGCGCGTACATACAGGACAAGCGGGCTGGTTGCCACCTGGGCCACCGGCACGATGTCACGCGGGTCGTACGGCATGCTTTTGATCATCGCGGGATTGGTCGCCGTGCCGACGCTGCCCAGCAGCACGGTGCGTCCGTCCGCCGTGCTCTTGGCGACATAGGCGGTGCCGATGGCCGCGCCGCCGCCCGGCCGGTTATCCACCAGGACGGGGCTGGCCTGGTCCGCCTGCAGGCGTTCGGCCAGCACCCGTCCGTACAGGTCCGTCACGCCGCCGACCGCATACGGCACGACGATGCGCTCAACGGGCGCTCCAGCCGCCCACGCCGGCGCCGTCACGCCCGCGGCGGTTATGCATGCCGCAATGCACGCCATCAGTACACGCATTTTCCTGTCTCCTCGCCGTTGTGGCTGTCTTGATTTAGGGCCAATTCTAGGAAGGATCCCGCCGTTGCACCCCTGCAGTTTTGTAATAGCAGCTCTCAACAACCCGTTATGAATGCGCCACGGCGCCGCCCCTAGAATTTGCTGCTCCCATTTCAAGCTGTGCCGTCACAGAAGGACCACGATGAACGCACTGGATTCTTTTTCGATTTTTGGCCCTCTGCCGCGGCATGCCGAGTTCATGGAAGCCGCGGCCGGCACGCTGGCGCAGGTTTCACCGCTGGCAAGGCTGCGCGAGCTGCGCGGCGCAGCGCCGGGCTGGGACGGCGCAACCTGGAAGGCGCTCGCCGAGGCCGGCTGGACCTCGGTCACGGTGCCGGAACATCTGGGCGGATTGGGCCTGGACGCCGAGGTCCTGGGCGCGATTGCCACCGCCGTCGGCGAGTCGCCCCTGCCCGAGCCCTATCTGGGCGCCGGCGCCCTGGCCGCGCTGGTGCTGCCCGCGTTTGCGGACAATGCCCTCGCGCGTGAACTGCTGAACGACGTCGTCAGCGGATCGGCGGTGTTGGGTCTGGCGTGGCAGGAAAACCCCGGCGAACTCATCCCGACCTCGGTGTCGACCTCCGCCAGCATCGAAGGCGACCGCCTTCGTCTGGTGGGGAGCAAACGCTGGGTGTCACCCGTAGGCGCGACGGGCTGGCTGGTTCACGCCCGGCGCGGTGAACTGCCCACGCTCGTCTGGCTGCGACCGGACGATGCAGGCGTGAAGATCGAGACCGAGCTGCGCGCCGACGGTAGCCTGCTGTGCACGCTGCAGCTGGACGTGTTCCTGCCCGCCGGCCGCATCGTCGCGCAAGGAGAGGCCGTTGACCGCATCTGCCAGCAGGCGCTGGAGACGACCCGCCTGCTGCAGAGCAGCGAGCTCTACGGCATTGCCCGCCGCGTGTTCTGCATGACGCTGGACTACCTGAAGACGCGCGTGCAGTTCGGCAAGCCGATCGGCGCCAATCAGGCGCTGCAGCATCGCATGGTGGACGCCTATGTCGGCGTGATGGCGTGCGGCGCCCTGCTGGCCGATAGCTATCGCGAGGTGGCCGACGATCCCACCACCCTAGCGCGCGTGGCCGCGCTGGCCAAATCGCGCATCGCGGAACGCGTCATCGCGCTGTGCCGCGAAGCCGTGCAACTGCACGGCGCCATCGGGTACACCGACGAATACGACATCGGCATCTATCTCAAACGCGCCCTGCATCTGGCAAGCTGGCTCGGCAGCCCGCGCACGCTGCAGGCGCGCTACCTTGCCCTGCGGCCGTCGCGTGGCCACCAAGTTCAGACCGAAGGTCTTGCCGCGTCGGGCGACGATTACGCCGCCATGTCGGACGACGGCTTCCGGCTGATGGTGCGCGCGTTCCTGCGTTCCAACTACCCGCAGCACCTGCGCCACGTGCCCCGGCGCCTGCGCCTGCACGAGGTGCGCGACTGGTATCAGACGCTCTCACGCAGCGGCTGGCTGGCGCCCGCCTGGCCGCGCGAACACGGCGGCATGGCGCTGCCGCCCGCCAAGCTGCTGATCTTCTTCGAGGAAATGGAAGGCTGGGGCGCGGCGCGCCTGCCCGACCAGGGCATCATCAACCTGGGTCCCGTGCTGATCCAGCACGGGCCGGCTGAACAGAAGGCGCGCTACCTGCCCCGCATCCTGTCCGGCGAAGACATCTGGTGCCAGGGCTACTCCGAGCCCAACGCCGGCTCGGACCTGGCATCCCTGCGCACCGAGGCCGTGCGCGACGGCGATCACTTCATCGTCAACGGCCAGAAGATCTGGACCACGCTTGCGCACGACGCGACCCATATCTTCGCGCTGGTGCGCACCGACAAGACCGTCAAGCCGCAGGCCGGGATCAGCTTCCTGCTCATCGACCTGAAGTCGCCCGGCGTCACCATCCGGCCGATCACCAACATCATCGACGAACAGGAGTTCTGCGAAGTCTTCTTCGAAGAGGTGAAGGTGCCGGTCACGAATCTGGTGGGTGAGCTGAACATGGGCTGGACCATCGCTAAGGACCTGCTCGGCTACGAACGCATCTTTGCCGGCAGCCCGCAGCAGTCGCGCCAGGCCCTGCACCACCTGGAGCAGTTGGCCGACAGCCAGTCGCTGTTCGAGTTGCCCGAATTCAGCCAGTCGTACGCGCTGTTGCTGGGCGACGTGCGCGAACTGGAGGCGCTGTATGGCCTTTTCGCCGACATCGTGCGGCGCGGCGGCCTGCTGCCGCCGTCCGTCTCGGGCCTGAAGGTGCTGGCCACCGAAACCTACGTGCGCATCGCCCGCGAGATCGTGCGCTGGGCCGACGAATCGGGCGGCACCTGGACCGGCGTTACGATGAACGACGGCACGTCGCTCCTTCCGCCCGCGCCGTTCCTGCAGTCGCTGGTCACCACGATCTACGGCGGTTCCAACGAGATCCAGCGCAACATCGTGGCCAAGGCCGTGCTGGGCATGCCGAACCGATAAGGAGTCCTCTTGAAAGCCGCCTTCTTTGACACCCCCGGCGCCGCCCGGGACGTGCTGCGCGTCGGGGACATGCCGGTCGAGCCGCCCGGCCCCGGCATGGTCCAGGTCCGCATCGCGGTTTCGGGCGTGAATCCTTCCGACGTCAAAACGCGCGGGGGCTTGGGCGCGCGCGCCAATCCGTGGCCGCGCACGATTCCGCATCAGGACGGCGCGGGGGTCATCGAACAGGTTGGCGCGGGCGTGGACGCGGGCCGGGTTGGCCAACGCGTGTGGCTGTACGAATGCCAGCTTGGACGTCCGCATGGCACTGCCGCGCAATGGGTAACCGTACCCGAAGGCCTGGCGGTGCCCCTGCCCGATGGCGTTTCAATGGAAACTGGCGCGTCGCTGGGCGTGCCGGCGCTGACGGCGTGGTACTGCACGGCGCAGGTCGAGGCAAAACCCGGGCGTTGCGTGCTGGTGCATGGCGCGGTGGGCGCGGTGGGCTTCTATGCCGCGCAGATGGCGCGTCTGCGTGGCGCCGAGGTGCTGGCCAGCGTATCGAATGAAGGCCAGGCCCGCATTGCGCAGGCCGCCGGCATCGAAACCGTGCCCCGCGGCGCCGACCTGCCGGCCGCCGCGCGGCAATGGCTGACGCAGCGGCAACGCGAAGGTTTCGACGCGTTCATCGACCTGGATTTCGCCGGCAACCTGCCCGTCAATCTGCTGTTGGCTGAAAACGGCGCGCAGATCGCGGCCTACGCGTCGGACACCGACCTGCACCCAACTCTGCCCGTGCGCGACCTGATGCGACGCAACGTGCGCTTGGCCTTTCTGCTGGTGTACACCATGCCGCCGATCTTGAAGCGGCAGGCCATCGCGCAGCTCACGCAATGGCTAAAGGATGGCAGCCTGCATCATGCCCAGGTGCATCCCTACGCGCTGCACGATATCGCGCTGGCGCACGAAGCCGTCGAGACGCGCAGACACGTGGGCAAGGTAGCGGTGATTCCTGATGGGGCTCCCCTGGACTGATTCCGAAGGCGCGACGCGCTAACTGGTGGAAATTCCGCCCCGCAAACGCGGCGCGGGCCCGTTCAGCACCGTCATGCACGCCTCCAGCACGCGCCCCGGGTGAATCGAATTGATCTCTGACTCCCCCGCCTCGGGCACGACGTCGCGTGTGTAGTCCCGCGCCCAGAACCACTCGGGATTCGACTCGTTGAACACGCCCACGTAGGGCACGCAAAGCCCTTGGGCAATGTGGGATGGGCCGCAGTCGTTGGAGACGATCAGGCGGGCGTGCTGCATCAGCGCGACCAGCTCGGCCACGGAACGGGAGCATTCAAGGCGGAAGTCCGGCCGATTCATGTGTTTCAGGCGCTGGCGTTCGGCCGCTTCATCAGGACCGAGGACAAACGTGAAGCTGGCGTTCCCGCCCAGCCGCGCCTGGAGCAGGTCAGCCAGGACGATGTAATGGTCCACCGACCACCGCTTGAACTGCCCTGAGCCGCCACCCGGAATCAATACGATGTCGGCCGGCTCCACCGTGCCCGCGCAAGGCCGTCCGATCTCGACGAAGCATTGGCGCGCGATGGCTTCGGGGTCGTGTTCCTGCACCGTGGACAGCAGCCGCAAGTTCGCCAGGCCGATGTATTCGCGGGTGTCCTTGATGTGGGAATGCGTCCAGACGCAGTCGCCGAGACGGCGGTTTCTGAAACCCAGGCGCAGCGCAGGCCGGCGCAGCAGGTTGATGAGCGCAAAGCGCTCGCTGGAATGATGCAGCGTCAACGACGCGCTGGCGCGCGGAGGCAGCGCCTTGACCTGATCGCCGAACGCTTCCGCGCGGACAAACTGGTCCACCCAAGGCAGCTGCGTATAGAAGTCCTCCACCTCAAACCGGGAGACGACGCGGACGCGCTTGTCCGGCCACAGTTTCTTGACTTGATACAGCGCCGGGAACGCCACGATCTGGTCGCCATAGCGCGACTTGCTGCGAACGAATACAACGATATCGGACATGGCTCCTCACCTCATGAAATCACGCACGAAATCCTGATTTCTTGCAGAAATGCGCACAATCGGAAAACTCTGAAATCGATGCGCAGGGGGGCTGACCTCAGCCCGGGCAGCCCGCGCCGGTGCGCGTCGCCGGCAGGGGCGTATCGCCCGACGTATTTCCCGCAAACTTGCGAATCTTTTCGGCCAGCTCTGGCGTGGCCTTCTCGTAGCCGTAGCAGTAAGGCGGCGTCGGCGCCGACTCGGGGCGGTAGTCCTTCAGCACCGGCTTCGCATCGCCCAGGTACAGGTTGTCTTTCAACCGCAGGAAGGCCTTGTAGTCGCGGGTGTAGCCGTGATCCGCCTTGCGCTTTTCATAAGCGCCGCGATCGGAATCGCCGTTGTCCAGCGCGCTGCGTGCGGGCGCGATCGGGATGTAGCGGCAATAGTTGACGTTGATGCCTTCCACCGTGGGGAAGAACTCGGGCTCGACGCACTTGCGCTGCGCGTCGTTGTTGAAGATGTTGCCTTCGACCAGCGCCTTGGCTTCCAGGCTGAAACTCATGCCGTAGAAGTCCCAGTTCTCGAGCAGGTTGTTGAACAGGTGGAAGGTGCCGAACTGCGCGCGCGGATTGCGCTGCACGGTATTGAAGAAATAGTTGTGATGCAGCGTCACGCGCGCAATCGAATCGCGCTCGTAGTTCTGGAACAGATTCTTGGACGTGATGTTGTTCAGCAGCATGACCTTGTTCGAGTTGTGGAACTTCGTCCACGAGATCGTCACGTCGGTCGAGCCGTTCTTCACATTCAGCAGGCGGTCCGACATCCGCGACAGGTCCATGTGGTCGACCCACACGTCGCGGCTGTCGTTGGCCACATTCACGGCCTGCGTAAGCCGCGTGAGCCGCCCGTCGATCGTCAGATGCGTCAGGATGACGTTCTTCGCGCCATACACGCCCAGGCCGTCGTCGATCAGGGCGACCCGCTTGCCGCGGCCGTCGATGGTCGTGTTGGACGGGACGCGCAACTGGGTTTTCAGGACGATCGTCATGTCGGACGCGAAGCGTATCCATGCCGGTCCCTTGCGGGCCTGCGCCAGCGCGGCGCGCAGCGTGCCGGGCCCGGCGTCCTGGTCCGAGGTCACCTCGATGAACTTGCCGCCCAGGCCGCCCGTGGCCTGGGCCCCGTATCCTTCGCGTTGCGCGAGCAAACTGGAGACGAACGGGCAGTGTTCATCGGGCGCCTCGCATTGCCCGCTTGCTGTCGCCGTGCCGCCATACAAACCGGCCAACGTCAGCAGCCACACCATCACTGTCTTTCGTAGTCGCATCGCAACCGCTCCCTAAATCTTCATGCAGACGGATCCGCCGCCGTCACGTGGCGCCAGATGCCGCCACTCAACCGCAGGTTCTCCGGCGGGCCGGCCACGTGCTCGCGCAGCCGTTCGAAGTACGCCTTCTGCCAGCGCTGCGCGTAAGCGTCCGCGTCCTCGCCCGGATTGGCGGCCGGCAGCATTTCCAGCGTGTAGGCCACCTGCCCGTTTTCCCAGCGCGGCGCGTAGAACACCGACGGCACGCCCATGCGATGCGCCAGATGCGCCGCGAAACCGGAATAGGTGACGTCCTGGCCTTCGAACGTCGTGCGCGGCGCGGCGGGATTTGCCGCGCCGTCGATGGCCAGGCACAGCACGAATCCCGAATTGATCGCGCGCATGCAGGCCTTGGCGACCTGCGCCTCGGTCTGGTCGGCCGTCGAAATCAGCGCCTCGGCGTAACTGCTGCGGGCGATGCTGGGCGCCGACGCCAACCAGCGCGACGGGATGCCAACCAGTTCCAGCGCCATCAGTCCCGCATACATCGGCCCGACGTGCGCGGTGGCGACCACGACACCGCGGCCGGCGGCCAGCAGCGGCGCAAAGAAGCGCTCGCCGGTATCCAGTTCGCCCAGCATCGCCATCGCTTCTTCGACGCGCTCCTCACGGCACTCGAGCCAGTCGAACAGCAGATGGTCGATCAGGTGGCCCCAGCGCGCGCGGCGTTCCCACGTCGCACGGTCGATGTCCTTGTCGCCGCGCATCGACCAGGCCCAGTCCAACCGCGCCTGCGGAATCGGCGCGGTGTCGAGCTGTTCTTCCATGCGCGCCAGCGCTTCCTGGAAGGTCTCCGGCAGCCGTGCGCCGCGCTTGGCGACGTATTGCTCGAACAGGGCCTCGGCCTCATCCTTGCGGCCCGCTTGCGACAGCGCACCAATGGCCGACCGCTGCCACAGCAGGTTGTCGGGCGACTTTTTCAGCAGGAACATCATCTGCTCGGCCGCCGCGTCGTACTGCAAGGTGTAGCGCAGCGCGCGGGCATACAGGCCCCGCGTCTGTTCAAGATCGGGCGCCAGTTCGATGGCGCGCGCCAACGGCGCCACGGAATCCTTGTAGCGCCCGGCGCGCAGCAGGGTTTCGCCGTGCAGCGTCAGCAGCCGCACATCGTCGGGTGCGGCCTGCAGGCCGGCTTCGAAGTGCGCCAGCGCATGGGTCTTGCGATCGGCTTCGGTGCCGCGCCGCAGATGCGCCAGGCCCAGCGACGATCGCAGCGCCGCGCAATCCTGGCCAGCGCCCAGCGCGCCATCACCCAGACGGATTGCCGCCGCGGTGCGGCCGTCTGCCAGCAACGCGCGCACGGCCATCGTCGCCACCCGTTCATTGGGCAGCTTGTCCGGATCCAGCGAGGCCGCGATGCCCGACGCGTCGGCAACATCTCCATTGCGCACGAATGCCATCATCCACGCGTAAGCGTCTTCGGGCGCGCTCTGCGCCAGCGGCAGGGTCGTGCGGGCGACTTCCGCCGCCTCGGGCACGCGCCCCGCCTGCACACGCATCTGGATGCGCGCGGCATGCAGCGACGCATTGCCTGGCTCGATGCCGGCGGCGGCATCAGCTTCGGCGATCGCCCTGTCCCACTGTTCCAGACGGCCGAGCAGACTGGCGAGCAGGCGCCTGTCGTCCACCCGTGCGGGGTACACCGAGACAAGCGTCTCCAGCGCCGCGATGGCGCTGGCCAGCTTGCCCTCTTTCACGTCGGGCGAGACCAGCAGCCGCCGGACGTCGCGCCAGCCGTCCTTGGCCTGGCGCAGCGCCGGTTCCAGCGCGGCCATGTCGCGCGCCGGGTCTGCCGACGCGCGGATCTGTCCGATGACATCACGCAGGCGCGCCGTAGCGTCCTGCGGTTCGGCGCCGGCTACAGGCACGCGGTTCTCGATAGCCGTATCAACCATGACGCAGCCCCCTCAACAAAGCCATCGCGACGCGTGCGATGAACATGAGCACAAATCCCAGTGCCAGCGCCTGCAACAGCAAGATGCCGGTGCGCGGGCTGCTGGGCCGGTCCGTCGGCACCGGCTGCGCGATGATCGACAGATACCGCTGCAGGCGCAGCGCGTCCGTCATCGCCTGCTGGTACGACTGCTGCGCCAACGTCAGGTTGGAATCCGCAAACACCTGGGCATTGCGCAGCGCCTCGTATTCCTTCAGTTGCTTGGCTTCCGTGTTGCCGTCGCCGCTCAGGCGCTGACGCACGGACGCCAACCGCTTTTTCAGAGCCGCCACCTGCATCTGCGCGGGCTTGAGCATGAAATGGTCCTTGTTCTCCAGCGCCCGGATCTTGTCCAGATTGATCTGCGCGGTGCTCAGCTCGCCTTCAAGCTGGCTGGACAGGTTCAGCAGCATCGACACGGTCGCGCTGGGATCGATGTTGCCGTGCTTGGTGCGCCACGTCGTCAGCGCGTCGCGCGCCGCCAGCGCCTTCTCCTCGGCAAACTTGACCGACTCCTCGCTCACCTTCAGCTTGTCGGCCACGCCCTTCTCGTTCATCGAACTGACGAATTCCTCGGCCAGGCCGATCAGCTCCTTGGACAGCGTGGCCGCGTCCGCCGACGAAAACGCGCTGACCCGCAGCACGTCGATCTGTTCCAGCGCATTGAACGAGACGTGCACCGACGCCTGATAGGCGCGATACAGATCGTCTTCGCTGGAGTCCTCGGCCAGGCGGTTGAACGGGTCCAACCCTTCGTTCATCAGGTAGCGGCGCAGGCCGACCTTGCGGTCAAGTTGCTGCATGCTGTCGCGCGACTTCAGAAAATCGGCGACCGCCCACCCGTCGACGAACCCGCCCAGCATGCCGCCGGAGTTGCCCGTGGTGAGCAGGCTGGCCGCCGCGCCGGCGCCGCCCCCCTGGTTGGACGCCGACTGGACGAAGAACCGCGATTCGGCTTCATAGCGCGGCGTGGCGACGATCGACAGGTAGACCACCGCCAGTGCCACCGGCACCAGCACGATCAACGCGTTGATCCAGCGGTGGCGGCGGCGTTCGCGCAGCGCCGACTGCCGCTCGCGGCGGCGGCGTTCGATCTCGGAGCCACCGTCAGAACCCGAGCTGGCCTTCGTCGAAGCCGCCTCCGAGGACGTCGTCGCCTGTGCCGGAGTCGCTCCGTGATCGTCGCGGGGGATACCTGCGGAGGCACTGGTCGAGGTCGTCGTCGATGCTGAGCGCGCTTCGTTCATAGATCAAGCCTTTGAAGCAATAGTCCGCCAACTGATTCTGGCGATAACTGGAAAAAATGAGTGTCCGGCCAACCAGCCGCTCTTCGAAGAGCGCCAGCCAGAGCCGGGTGAAACGGCAGGGCTCGAAGGGGATGCTCCCTTCGATCACGTAGACATCGAACGCGGGCGCCAGCGCCAGCGCGAACGAAAACTCCTGCCGCACATAGAGCGGCCAATGCTCCATGGGCTTGGCCAGCATCTTGGGATCGCTGATCAGGTCCGCGACCAGTTCGTATGTGGCATCGGGGTCGATCTCGTACATTTCGCTGACGAAGTCGATCATGGAGAGGCCGCTGGCCTTGCCGCGGATGAAACCCTGCCGGCCGATCGCCCAGGAGACATTGCCGTCGTGCTTGACGAAGCCCTGCCGCGGCGGACGCAGACAGCACAGCACGTCCACCAGCTGGCGATGCATCTCCGGCGCGGGCGACAGCAAGGCGTAGCGCCCGGCCGGAATGTCGAGCGTGGCGTTGGCCAGCAGCGGCTGCCTGCTGCCGAAGGAATAGGGTTCGTCGGTTACGCCATTGAGATGGATCATTTTTCTCCCTCACATTGGCTGAACATTGGGACGGGCCAGACGCTCTGCCACCAGCGCGATCACCATCATGAACACCAGCGAGGTCAGGAAGTAACCCAGGCTGGCATCGTGCGATTCGTACGCATGGAAATACGCCGAACGCAACAACTGCATGCCGTGCGCCAGTGGCGACCACAGCATCCACGGCCGTAATTGCTCGGGAAACTGCTCCGATACGAAGAACACCGCCGCGAAGATCTGCAGGAAGCGCTCGATGATCGGCGCCAGCCGCAGAAAGAAATGCCAGTAGGTCGCAATCGACCCGAACAGCACGCCCATCGCCGCGCCCGCCACGCCCATCAGCACCACAAAAAGAATGAAGCCCGCCCAACTCTTGGGCAGCGTGATGAGTCCGATCGCGTGGCCCGCCGTGATCAGCACCGCAAACACCACCACGTACACCGAGACGTAAATCATGGCCTGCACCAGCGCGCACATCAGCGGCGTGACGCCCTGGAAATTCAGCAAGCCGCGCGCCGAGACATATGCCGTACTGCTGCGGAACGCGATCTGGCGGAACATGATCCAGGTCGTGGCGCCCAACAGTGAGAACGTCTGCACGTCCATCCCCAGGATGTAGTGCGTGCCCATCAGGATGTACAGCGACGAAATCAGCGTCAGCAGCACCACCGGACCGACCAGCGCCCACACCAGCGCGATGCGGCTTTCGCCGTGCATCACGCGCAGCTGATAGATGAACATCGCCATCAGCGTGCGGCCGATCGGCCGATGGCCGGCCGTGTCCTGAGTATGTCCCTCATGCAGGGAACGCAGCCGGTCGCGCAGGATGGCGAGGTCGCCCGCTTCGGTCTGCGCAACCTCGATCTCCAGCGCGATGTCGTTGCGCGACGCATGGCGACGCGCTTCGCGCGCCTCGTCCTGCTTGCGCCGCTCCACGCGGCGCGCATGCGCGGCGGCCAGCCGCTCGTCCTCGGCCACCAGCTTGGCAGGCATGTAGCCCGGCGCAAACACCTCCACGCCCGCGCGGATGTCCTGCTCCAGCAGGCGCACGATGATGCGCAGGCGCCGCCGGGAGAAATCCGCCAGGGTCTCATCGACCTCGCTGCGCGCGATCTCGGCATCCAGCTCCGCCTGCACGGCCTCGTACACCGCGCGCCGGGCCGCCACGGAGTCGTGCGGCTCGCCCTGCAGGCGGGCCAGCAGCGGCTTGAACAGCACGCCCGGCGGGGCCTTGGCCTCGAACAGCGCGGCCGGGTCCAGCCGCCAGTTGGCGACTCCGGACCCTACCGCGTAGCTGTTTTCCTTGCGGCGCGAGCGCCAGCCCTTTATCCGATCCTCGTTACTCATGGACGCGTTATTGGGCCACGCCGGTCGAACCGCCGCCCGAATCGCTGTCGATGGCTCGCGTGGCGCTGAAGCCGGCGCTCATCGTGACGCGGAAGGCCGACAGCACCTTCTGCACCTGCGTGAATGGCGCGTCCGAGATATAGATGGCCTGTCCTTCATGCACCGTGAACTCGCGCGCCAGCGCCACCTGCTCCGGCCGCGTGAGGTCGAACTGGTACACGACGGGCAGCAAGTCCGGCTTGCCTTCGGCCCCGGCCCTTGCAGGCGTGAACAGGAACACCGACCGCGGATCGGCCAGCTTGTCGTCCAGACCGCGCGAATCCGCCAGCGCGTCCAGCACGCTGTAGTTGCGCTTGCTGATTTCCACCCGGCCCTGCTGGCCGGCCGCGCCCAGCACGGTCAGGAATTCCTTGGCGTCGTAGGCGGTGATCACATCGCCCGAGCGCAGCAGGATGTCGTTGTTCTGGTTGCGGTAGATATCCGCCAGCCGCACCGAGGCCACCTGGTTTTCGCGGCGCAGGCTGATGATGAGCTGCTCGGGATTCGTCTGCACCGGCGCGGCCTGCGCCAGCGCGCTGCTCAGGCGCTGGGCGGTCTGCGTGATGGGATACATGCCGGGTTTGGTCAGGTTGCCCTGCACCGTCACCATCTGCCCGCGCGCGTCGGCCGCGCGCGTGACGCTGACGTCGGCGCCCACCACCAGCTTGCTCAGGCGCGCCACGATGGCGTCATGCAACTGCCCCAGCGTCCGGCCCTCGGCCTGGAACTTGCCGATGATGGGGAACGTGACATTGCCGGAACGGTCGATCTCCTGGTTGCCCAGGTCGCTGACGCCCGACGGGTCCGGGGCGAACACGCCCAGCCCGCCGCGCTCCCAGACGCGCACGTTGATGCCGTCGCCCGGCACCAGCTTGTCGAATCCCGCCTGCGTCAGATCGCGATAGCGCACGGGAAAGTCCGCCACGTCGGGCACCCGGCTCTTTTGCGCGAGTTCGCGCGACACGGGCATCACGATGACATCCTTGTCATCGTGAGCCCCGGTCATTTCGCTGAGCATCGGGCCGGACCGTGGGAGCTGGCAACCCGTGAGTGTCAGCGCTGCCAAGAGCAGCATGGCAAGCGTCGCGTGGCGTCGCGCGCCCAGGGCCGGGACGTTCATTTGCATAGGATCCTTCAGCTTCAGCACTTTAAAAAAGAGCAACTGCCCGTCACGCCTGCATCAGGCGCTTGGGCGCAACATCGATGCGCTCGTCGTTCTCGGACTCGGTCATGGCGGGCATGCAGATGCTCATGAACTTCGTGAGCATCGCGTCCAGCGAAAACAGCTTCTGCGCCCGCTGGCGGCTATTTGTCCGCATGTCCGCATTGCTGCGCACCTGGTCCACCATGTTCAGGACCTTCTCGCATGCCTCGTGCATGTCTGGATGATCCACGCAGTTGAGCAGGTGGCCCGTCTCGTCCTCGACAAAGCACTCTTCCGCGCCGCCAGCCGGCGTGGAAATCACCGGCACGCCGAGCAACTGCGCCTCGATCAGCACATTCGGCAGGCCTTCGTAGCGTGACAGCAGCACGCTGGCGTCCATCTTCGAATACCAGAAGCCCACGTGATTCGACAGCCCCACCAGCAACAGGCGTTCCAGCACGTCGTGCTCTAGCGCCAGCGCCTCGATGTTCTCGCGCAGGCGTCCGTCGCCCACGAGGAAAAAGCGCGCCTGCGGCCGCTCTTTCAGGTAAAGCGCCGCCAACTTGATGAAGAGCTGCGGACGCTTGTCCGGCTCCAGGCGGAACACGCCGCCGATCGTTTCCGTGGCGTCCTTGGTGCGCTCGTGGAAGGCTTCCCACTTTGCCTTGTCGGCGTCCGATGCATCGGTCGCCAGATCCGGCACGCCGTTGTACAGGATGTGGAATCGCGCAAGCGGCAGGTCCAGCCACTCGGCATACGCTTCCGCGGCCTTGCGGCTGTTGCTGACGAACACCACGCCCGGCACCAGGGCCAGCGCTTGAAACAGCTCGGGATACTCTTCGCGGAAGCGGTCCTTGCGGATGTTCGGCGGCAGGCCGCGGAACACCAGGTGGATCGTCGGCGTGCCGGCCAACAGCGCTGCGAGGGCGCCAAAGAGGCACGTGCCGTCCTGCCACAGGCTCACCACGTCGAACCGGTTGGCGCGCAGCACCGGCGCCAGACGCGTCACGCCGTAGTGCACGGGCGGGGGCAGTTGTTCCAGCAGGCGGCCCAGATTGCCTTCGGGCACCGACTGGTGCGCCACCGAGATCGCCGGCAGGCGGTTGATCTCCGTGACCGGAATCTGCGCCTTGATGAGCACCGGCAGGAAGAAATCGTCCTGCTTCTTGGGCGACCCGGACGGTTCGGTGTGCTGCTTGACCAGCACCTCGACCTTCTTGGGCCGCATCAGGATGTCCGGCGGCTGCTGGTCTGGCGACGCGGCCAGACGGGTCAGCTCGCCCGCCAGGCGGGTCAGCTGGCGCTCGGCGCCGCCCGGTCCCAGGCTGCCAGTGACCAGCGCCACCGACACCGGCTTTTCCGGGGTGTTTTCAGCGATCTTGCGGTTGCGGAAATGCAGGATCGCGTGCTTCATCGACACGATGCGCACGTCCTTGCCCGCCAGCGATTCTTCGGATTCGAAGCGCTGGTAGAACGCGAAGTCGCTGGCCAGCCCCTCGGCCAGTTCGGCCGCCTTGCTGCCGGGCGTCAGATGCTTGGCCACGGGCGCGATCGCGTCCCATGCGTCGGCCAGCAAGCCGCGCTTGCGCAGGCGCTTGGCAAACTCCACGCGCATGTTGCGATCCGTGTGCTGCGAGATCAGACGCCGGAACAGCGCGTCGGACTGCTCGTGCGCGCGGATGTCGCTCAGCAGCTTTGCCCGCGAGAACAGGCGGTCCGGATTGGTCGTCTCGGCCGGCAGGTGACGGTCGACCAGCGCCATGGCTTCGTCCAGGTGCCGTTCCTTCACCAGCCGCGTCGCGCAATAGCGCACGATCTGCAGGTCATCCGGGCATTCCTCGAGCAGGGTCGCCCACTGCTCGGCCATGCCCTCGTTCAGGCCCGCCGACTCCTGCAGGCGAAGCAGGAGGAAGCGAATCTTCGAGTCCTCCATGTAATCGCGGCCAAGCGCCTTGGCGCGTGCCAGGTTTTCCTGAGCGACTTGAACCCGCCCCGATGCCGCAACGATTTCCTCCAACTGCGCTTGAACTTGCTGAAGATCGGACTTGGCGTCCACTCGCTCGGTTATCAGAGGTGGATTCATGCTGCCTTTCTCCGGTTGATCTTCTCGATCCAAACAAGGCAGCGCTCGATGTAGTGGTCATACTGCGCCGGGTTCTCGGAACGTTCCTGCAACTGCTTCCAGTACGGCAGGGCCTGTTCGAAGCGGTGCAGACGCATGGCGCCGACCGCGGCCAGGCGCAGGCCGATGGGATCGTCAGGCACCAGCGACACGATGCGTTCGCCCAGCGCCAGGCGCTCGGTGGTGCTGGACGGTTCCAGGGCGCGCGCTTCGGCGTACAGGTAGGCCAGGATGCGGCGTTTCTCGTGGTCCACTTCCGGCATGCCGGGCCACGACTGCGCGACGCGATCCAGCAGCTTCCACGCGGCCTGATGGTCGCCGTTCGACAGGATCTCGCGGGCGCCGCGGATGGCGCGCGGGCCGAGCCGGCCGAGCTGACGTTCGGCTTCGTCCTTGGCGCTTTGATCGGCGCCCGAGTGGCCAAGCACGTCCTTGTACGCGTCGATCGCTTCACCGAACCAGCCGCCATTGAAGGCCACGCGGGCAAAGTGCAGCTTGGCGCTGAACGGGGCGGCATCGCCGGCGGCGGCCACTTCCAGGTGGCGCATCGCCGTCTTCTTGTCGCCCAGCGCATCCGCCGCACGGCCACGCATGGCGTGCAGTTCGGGGAAGTCCACGTTGGTGTCGATGGCCAGATTGGTCAGGTCGATCACTTCCTTATGGTTGCCGGCCACCAGCGCGGCCCGCACGCCCAGGCGCATGGCGCGTTCGAAGGCGCGCTGCGCACGGGCGCCAGCCAGCGCGTCGGGGTTCAGCAGACGATGCGCGCAGATGCGTTCGGCGGCGTCGCGCAGGCGTCCTTCCTCCAGCGCGCGGTTGCCTTCCTCGGCCCACGTCGCGGACTGCGATTGCAGCCATGCGCTGATCTCTTCGTGCTCGCTCTTGGCCAGGCCGCACGAGGCCGCCAGCGTCGCCGCAGCCATGATGCAACCGCGCCACGAGGCTTCCTTGACCAGTTCCAGCGCGTCGCCCTCTTCCAGCTTGGGCTGTTCGCCGGCCAGATCGCGCAGCGCTTCGCGGTCGCCTGCCAGCAGGCGGTCGCGCCACAGCACCGCGAAACCGCGGCCGTAGCTCGGGATCGCCGCGCGCACTTCATGCACCCAGCGAATCGCCGATTCCATGTCGCCGCCCGTCTGCAGCAGCGACAGCACCGTGTCGGCCGCTTCCAGCGCCATCGCGTCGGTCGGCTCCGAGATACGGAACAGCTGCTTCCAGTTGCCCAGGCTTTCGTCCACATAGCCCAGGTGGCCCGCCGACACCGCCGCGATGCGGACGATTTCCGGCGTCTCGATTTCGTCGCCCAGGAGGCCGGCGGCCAGCGAGTACGCCACGTCGTAGCGGCCCAGCTTGAACTGGTTGCGCATCAGGATCTGCTCGGCCTTGCTGCCCGAGGACAGCGCATCGGCGCTGCCCAGGAGGGCCAGCGAGCCTTCGTAGTCGCCCAGTTCTTCCTGGATGCGCGCGAAGAGCACCACGTGATCCGGCAGGCTGGGGTAGCGGCGCAGCACATCGCGCACGCGGCGCGAAGCTTCGCGCAGCTCGCCCGAATCCCACAGCTTCTCGATGCGTTCGACGCTTTCTTCCGCGCCCAGCTTGGGCACCGAGACTTGCGGGGTCGAGGAGCTCATGCGCGGACGGATGAAGTTCTTGAACCAGTCGGTGTACAGGCGCTCGGCGAAGGCCGGCGTGTAGTGGGTCAGGTCCAGCCCGCCGTCTTCCATGGCTTCGGCCTGGCCCAGCTTGTTCATCAGCGGCGTCGGGTCGTAGCACGGCACACCGATGCGCTGCGCGGCGGCGGCAATGGCGGCGATCAGCTGCTGACGCTGTTCGATGGGCACGTTATCCGGCGTGTGGGCGTTGACGTGGGTGACGAACACGACCTTGTCGCGGCCCAGCAGCTCGACGAGCTGGCGCATCTCCTGCTCGATCTCCTCGTCCGTCTGGTCGCGCTTGACGACGCGGGCGAGCAGGTCGCGGTCTTCAGTGTTCAGGCTCTTGAAGACCGGGTCCTGGTCGAGCTGCGCGCGGCGCTCGGCCAGGCGGTCAACGGCGGCCATCGACCAGAACGCGCGGGTACGGGCGCGGTCGGCAAAGAACTCGCTGAAGTAGCGGACCAGGTAATTCGATTGGATGGGATGGCCGTCGATCGTCAGCAGCTTGCGCGAGGACAGCTCGACCATGTACAGGTCGGCCGGCTTGTGCGTGCCGCGGCGAGCCTGCTCGCCATTGGACGGACGGAAGATCAGGCGCTGCACGTCAGCCGGGATGTCGCTTTGGCTGAACATGAAACGCGCCTGCTGGAGCGCTTCGGCGGCCGTGTGCACGAATCCGTAATTGCGGCCGAGCTGAAGCTTGATCGGGTAGCGGCCCACGGCATCGCGCAGCGGCGTATGGATGCGGCAGGTTCCGATCGGAGCGATGGTAAATGCGGTCATTCAGGGTCTCTCCTGTATTGATGGATTACGAGCCTGAACTAGAGAGTCCAGTACAAAAGGTCGGCCGGGAGCCGTTTGGCATCCAGGACGGACTTCAAGTCGCAGACCATGCCGCCGTTCTTGACGAGCTGAGGCAGGTCTTCCCAAAGGGTTTCCATGGTTTCGCGGTGCGGCACCGCCAGGATCAGGACGTCCATGTCGCGGAAGTCTCCGCGGTCGGCGAGCTTGATCCCGTACTCGTGCTCCATCTGCTCCGGATCGACCATCGGATCGCACGCGACCGGGGTGATGCCGTACTGGCCCAGCGCGTGGTACAGATCGACGATCTTCGAGTTGCGGATGTCGGGCACGTTTTCCTTGAACGTCATGCCCAGGATGCCGACGCGGGTAGACGCATTCAGGCGGCCGCTGCGCGCAAGCTGCTGCACCAGACGCGAGGCGACGTGCGCGGCCATGCCGTCGTTGATGCGGCGGCCCGACAGGATGACTTCGGGGTGATAGCCCAGTTCCTGGGCTTTGGACGTGAGGTAGTACGGATCGACACCGATGCAGTGGCCGCCCACCAGTCCGGGCGTGAACTTCAGGAAGTTCCACTTGGTGCCGGCGGCCGCCAGGACCTCCGAGGTGCGGATGCCGACCAGATCGCAGATCTTGGACATCTCGTTCATGAGCGCGATGTTGATGTCGCGCTGCGTGTTCTCGAGTACCTTGGCCGCTTCGGCCACCTTGATCGAGGAGGCGCGGTGCACGCCTGCGTCGATGATCTGCTCGTACACGCCGGCAATCACTTCCAGCGATTGCTCGTCCTGGCCGGACACGATCTTGACGATCTTCTCCAGCGGATGCTCCCGGTCGCCCGGGTTGATGCGCTCGGGGCTGTAGCCCAGCTTGAAGTCGACGCCGGCGCGCAGGCCGGATGCCTTCTCAAGCTCGGGGCCGCAGATTTCCTCGGTGGCGCCGGGGTGAACGGTCGATTCGAAGACCACGATGCAGCCCGGGCGCAGCACGGGGCCGATGGCCTGGCACGCCCGCACCAGCAAAGAGAAGTCGGGGTTGTTTTTCTCGTCGACCGGCGTCGGGACGGCCACCACGAAAAAGTCGCAGCCTTCCAGTTCCGACAACTGGTCGGTGAACTGCATGGGGGAGGCAATCAATACGTCGCGTTCGATCTCGCCGGTCCAGTCATCACCCTCTTTCAGCCGTGCGATTCTTCGCTTGTCCACGTCAAAACCGATGACATCAAAGCGCCTGGAAAATGCCACTGCCACGGGCAGGCCGACATATCCAAGGCCACACACTGCGATTCTCTTTACCACGGGGGACCTCACTGTTTTCGTCGTGTCGCAGACACTAGAAATCGACGCCCCGAAGCGAGTACGTCGACATGAAATCGAAATACCCTTGCCGTATAGGGGCGGACGTATAGCTAAAAATGAATTTGGCTCGGTATCCGGTTAACTATCCGGGTAGCGAGCCTGGGCATCGTAGAGGGGTCGCGCAGCAAACTTTTTGCTAAATATTTTTATTGCTGCGGAAATAAATCAGGACAACCCGTAATAAACCCGGGAAATCCCTAGAAAAATTACATTCATTACACAAACCGCAACATGCGACAGATGTGCAATGTAATCAAATATGAAAAGACGTTTTTCTTGGTCTGATTTAACCAAATTGAAAAGTCATTATCCAGATCGGTAGCTTATTTAGTTATTGCGTAAGGCAATATAAAAAACTGCACCATCCTGGATCACCGCTGCCCATTATCCGCACGAAACAGCCCGGATTTTCATTGCCCGGTAATAAATGACCGGGTCGCGGACAATCTAGCGGGCGATGTGGGAGGTCACGCTATATGAGGTGTCAGACACCGGCCGCTGAGACGCAATGCCTCAAGGGTGTCAGACACCGGCCGCTGAGTAATAGTTTTTGCATTCAGCCGCGCAAATGCAAAAAAGCCGGCAGCGCTTGCGCGATACCGGCTTTCAGCCAAAAGGTGTCGGGAAACACCTTCTTAAATTCTCGACCACATGAAGTGGTCGGGGCGAGAGGATTCGAACCTCCGACTCCTGCGTCCCGAACGCAGTACTCTACCAGGCTGAGCTACGCCCCGATCTTGACTACTCATTTAGCGGTGCTCAGACCCACTAAACGTTCACTGCACTTTCTTTACTGCACTTTCTTTACTGCACTTGCTTCACTGCTTTTTCACCTAGGCCATCTGACTGCTCAGATCGTTTCGGTGAACCTCGCCTGTGAATTTTTACCGCCGTTTTTTGCTAGCGATCTCTATTCACCGCGAAAGCGCAGAATTCTAACAGAGAATTTTGAAAAGGGGAAATGGGGTAGATCGAAAGGGCTTCGCGGGCCAGTTCGGCCTCGGCCACGGCGGCCAGGCGGGCGTGCTCCAGCGCGTCCGTGGCCTGGATGGCGGCGGCCACGGCGGCAAAGTCGGCGTCGCCCGTCTTGATGGCGTCGCGGATCAGTTGCTGCTGTTCGGGCGTGCCCACTTCCATGACACGGATCAGCGGCAGCGTGGGCTTGCCTTCGCGCAGATCGTCGCCGACGTTCTTGCCCAGCGCGGCGGCGTCGCCGCTGTAGTCCAGGACATCGTCGACCAGCTGGAACGCGGTGCCCACGTGGCGGCCATAGGCGGCCGCGGCGGCCTCCTGCTCGGGCGTGGCGCCCGCCAGCACGGCGCCCACCTGGGCGGCGGCTTCAAACAGCTTGGCGGTCTTGTAGCGCACCACTTGCAAGTAGCGCTCTTGCGAGACGTCCGGGTCATGCACGTTCAGGAGCTGCAGCACCTCGCCCTCGGCGATCACGGTGGTCGCTTCGGACAGGATGCTCATGATGCGCATCGAGTCGGCCTCGACCATCATCTCGAACGAGCGCGAGTACAGGTAGTCGCCCACCAGCACGCTGGCCGCATTGCCGAACACGGCGTTGGCGGTCTCGCGGCCGCGGCGCAGGTCGGACTCGTCCACCACGTCGTCGTGCAGCAGCGTGGCCGTGTGGATGAATTCCACCACGGCGGCCAGCAGTTGGTGATGGGTGCCTTCGTAGCCCAGGGCGCGCGCCACCATCAGCACCATGGCCGGGCGCATGCGCTTGCCGCCCGCCCCAATGATGTAGTCGCCGATCGTGCGGATCAGAACCACATCGGAATTCAGCCGCTCGCGGATAACCGCATCGACGGCTTTCATATCGTCAGCTATGGGGGCAATGAGCGCGGGGAGATTCAAGACGTATCCGACAAGTGTGAAGCGAGCCGCGTGACGGCTCTTACCGCTGGGCCCGCCAGCGGTCGGCGGGGGATTCGACCACGGATTATACGGGGAGTGCGCGGGAAATCCGGGCACGCATGCCGCAAGCGGCAGAGCCCGGCCCCACGGGCCCTGCCCCAGGTCGGATCCGCCGGCCGGCTCAGCGCCCGTACGGCAGCAGACCCCGCGCGGCCAGGTTGGCGTAAAGCGCGCGCACGCCAAAGGTCCAGGGCGGGATTTCGGTGGCCAATTGCACCTCGTTGACCAGCGCACCCAGGCGCTCCGAGGCAATGACGACCCGGTCGCCCGTCACGTGCGTGAAGCCGGAGCCCGGCCCCTTGCGATCCTTCGACGGCGAGAACATGGTGCCCAGGAACAGCATGAAGCCGTCGGGATACTGGTGGTGCGCGCCGAAGGTCTGGCGAACCAGATCCAGCGGGTCGCGGCTGATTTCGCGCATGTGACTGACGCCGTCCAGTTCGAAGCCGTCGGGGCCTTCGATGCGCAGCGAGACGTCGGCGTTGCGTACGCTGTCCAGCGTGAAGCCGCCGTCGAACAGCCGGATGAACGGGCCGATGGCGCAGGAACCGTTGTTGTCCTTGGCCTTGGTCAGGAGCAACGCGCTGCGGCCTTCGATGTCGCGCAGGTTCACGTCGTTGCCCAGCGTGGCGCCGACCACCTCGCCCCGGCTGTCGACAGCCAGCACGATTTCCGGCTCGGGGTTGTTCCACTGCGATTCCGGCAGCACGCCGATCCGCGCCCCAAATCCCACGGACGCCATGGGCGGCGTCTTGGAGAAGACCTCGGCATCGGGACCGATCCCCACTTCCAGATACTGCGACCACTGGCCGCGCTCGACCATTTCGGCTTTCAGGCGGACGGCTTCGGGCGATCCCGGACGCAGCCGGGACAGATCGGAGCCGATCAGCGCCTGCATGCGCACGCGGATTTCCTCCGCGCGGCCGGCGTCGCCGCCCGCCTCTTCCTCGATCAGGCGTTCCAGCAGGCTGATGGCAAAGGTGACGCCCGCCGCCTTCACGGGCTGCAGATCGCACGGCGCCAGCAGGCGCGGCCCGTCCGCGCCTTGCAGCGTGGCGGCCATGAGGGCATGCGCGTCGCCCAGGGACTCGCCCTTGGCCTCGCGCGCCAACGAGACGCGGTCGGGATGGTCCAGCAGATCGGACACCGTCGGCACCGTGGCGGTGATGTCGATCACCTCACCCGCGCGGACAACGACCACGCTGGGTCCGCCGGCAGGATCGGGGCGCCACACGCGGCCCACGAGCAGGGCGTCGGGCAGGTCGGCAGGCAGCAGGTTGTTGTCGTTCATGGCGTCTCCTCGCTTGTGCCCGGTCAGTGGCGGGCGCGTGATTGTTTTGTGCCGGGCATGGCGAGCCCAGTCTAGGAGACTTCATTTATCATGTCCAACATATTGCTTTTCAGTCCAACCTATTGGAATAATCGCCATCATGGCCGCCGATTACGACGTTCCCGCCATCCGCCGCGCGCACGACATCCTGCGCGTGCTGTCCGGCCGTCCCGCACCGGTGAAGGCCGCCGAACTCGCGCGAGCCTGCGAGATGCCCAAGAGCACGCTGTACCTGCTGCTCGACTGTCTTGAGCAACGCCGGTGGGTCGAACGCCAGGATGGCGGCTACATCATCGGACTGGAATTGATGGCGCTTGGCGCCGCCTACCTGCGGCACGATGGGCTGCAGGCGGCCTTTCACCAGGCCGCCGCCGGTTTCGTCGAGCGCTGCAACGAGGTCGTGCAGCTGGCGGCGCTGGATGGATTTGACGTGGTGTACCTGGCGCGGGAGGACGCGCGCCGCCCCGTGCGCCTGGTGTCCGACCTGGGCCTGCGGCTGCCCGCGCACGCCTGCGCGCTGGGCAAGGCGCTGCTGGCCAGCCTGCCGCCCGAGGACCTTGCCGCCCGGCTCCCCAAGACTCTGCCCCGCGTCACCGACCGCACGATCTCGGACCCCGCGCACCTGCACCGCGATCTCGACGACGCGCGGCGGCTCGGTTTGGCCCAGGAGCAGGAGGAGGTCGCCACGGGTCTGGTGTGCTTTGCGGCCTTTGTCGGTGTGACGCCGCTGGGCAAGCGGGTGGCGGTCAGCACGTCCATCCCCACCGACCGGCTGGACGACGCCCACCGGCAAGCGGCGATGGACGGCATCCGCCGGGTGGCGCGCGACATCGCGCTGCGTGTGATCCCGGGCGCATGAAGCCTTCACGCCACACCTAAGCCCTTAGCCTGCAACGGCTTTTTGACTTTCCAAAAGTCCCGGGCTAATATCTCGGATTCGGTCAGCAATGGCCGAATTACGTCGGTTGTTCGTGCACGCCGCCTGGCATCATCGGAAGTCCTGATTCAGCGGACTTTCGGCTAGTACAAGCGCTAGTACCAGCACTGGTACGGCAGGCCAGCACGGCATTCTTGCCCAGCAGGGCAGGCAGCTCGAACGAACCCATTTACCTATTTAAGGAATACCCCATGTACGCGGTCGTAAAAACCGGTGGCAAGCAGTATCGCGTTGCCGCTGGCGAAAAACTCAAGATAGAACAGATACCGGCTGACATTGGGCAAGAAATCACCCTGGACCAAGTGCTGTCCGTGGGCGAAGGCGACCAACTGAAAGTTGGCACGCCCCTCGTCTCCGGCGCCGTGGTCAAGGCAACGGTTCTTGCGCAAGGCCGCCACGACAAGGTCAAGATCTTCAAGATGCGCCGTCGCAAGCACTATCAGAAGCGTCAGGGCCACCGTCAGAACTACACCGAAATCCGCATCGAAGCCATCACGGCTTAAGAAGCGACTCGGTACCACTTAGCAGGAGCTAAACATGGCACAGAAAAAGGGCGGCGGCTCTACGCGGAACGGACGCGACTCAGAATCGAAGCGTCTGGGCGTCAAGGCATTCGGCGGCGAATTGATTCCCGCTGGTTCGATCATCGTGCGTCAGCGCGGTACTCGCTTCCACGCTGGCGTGAACGTCGGCATGGGCAAGGACCACACCCTGTTCGCGCTGATCGACGGCAAGGTTCAATTCGGCTTCAAGGGCGCATTGAACAAGCAGACCGTTTCGATCGTCGCTGCCGAGTAATTCGGATAGCGCGCCCGCGGACGCCAAGTCCGCGGTTGCAAACGATCTGGGACGCGGTCCGCCGCGTTTCCCGAACGGCAAAAGCCCTGTCGCGTGCGGCAGGGCTTTTTTGTTTGAAGGCAATTGGCGAGTAAGCTCTCGATTGCCTCCCGGCGGCTCCCCTGTAGGGACGCCCGCCCTCACCCACTACACGCGCAGACACCATGAAATTCGTAGACGAAGCCACCATTGAAGTGGTCGCCGGTAAAGGCGGCAATGGCGTGGCGAGCTTTCGCCGCGAAAAATTCATTCCCCGCGGCGGTCCCGACGGCGGCGACGGTGGCCGCGGCGGCACCATCTACGCGGTGGCCGATCGCAACATCAACACGCTGATCGACTTCCGCTACGCGCGCCTGCACCGCGCCAAGAACGGCGAAAACGGCCGCGGCTCGGACCAATACGGCGCAGCCGCTCCGGACATCACCCTGCGCGTGCCGGTGGGCACGATCATCCATGACGCCGACACCGGCGAAGTCCTGTTCGACCTGAACAAGCACGAGCAGCAAGTCGTGCTGGCCGCCGGCGGCCAAGGCGGCATGGGCAACATCCATTTCAAGTCCAGCGTGAACCGCGCGCCCAAGCAGTGGACGCCGGGCAAGGAAGGCGAGCACCGCTACCTGCGCATGGAACTGAAGGTGCTGGCCGACGTGGGCCTGCTGGGCCTGCCCAACGCCGGCAAGTCGACGCTGATCACCCGCATCTCCAACGCCAAGCCCAAGATCGCCGACTATCCGTTCACCACGCTGCATCCCAACCTGGGCGTGGTGCGCACGTCGCCGTCGCGCAGCTTCGTCGTGGCTGATATTCCGGGCCTGATCGAAGGCGCCTCCGAAGGCGCCGGTCTGGGCCACCTGTTCCTGCGCCATCTGGCGCGCACCCGCGTGCTGCTGCACCTGGTGGACGTGTCCACCCCCGACCCGGACGCGGATCCCGTCGAGCAGGCCGTCACGGACGCGCGCGCCATCGTCGAGGAACTGCGCCGTTATGACGCCGACCTGGCCGCCAAGCCGCGCTGGCTGATCCTGAACAAGCTGGACATGGTGCCCGATCCCGAGGACACCAAGCGCCGCTTCCTGGAACTCTACGGCTGGACCGGTCCGGTATTCGGCATCTCGGGCCTGTCGGGCGAAGGCACCCAGGACCTGATCTACGCGCTGCAGGACTACCTGGACGCCGAACGCGAGAAGGAGCAACTTGCGCAGGATCAGGCCGAAGGCACCTACGTGGCGCCGGATCCCCGCTTCGACGAGACGCGCAGCGACGCTGACAAGCCGGCCGCGCCGCGCGGCGGTAACGAATAAGCCATAATCGCAGTCCTTTCGATTACGCTTTTTTTCGCCGCAGCCGGCCGCCATCATGTCTGCTGAATCACCCGCCGTTTCCGTCGTCACCCACGCCCAGCGCATCGTCGCCAAAGTCGGCTCATCGCTGGTCACCAACGAAGGCCGAGGCCTGGACCGCGCCGCCGTCGCGCACTGGGCCGCGCAGATCGCCGCCCTGCACAAGCAGGGCAAGCAGATCGTGCTGGTGTCCAGCGGCGCCATCGCGGAAGGCATGGCGCGTCTGGGCTGGCGCAAGCGCCCGTCGGTCATGCACGAACTGCAGGCCGCGGCAGCCGTGGGCCAGATGGGGCTGTGCCAGGCCTACGAGGCCGCCTTCGCCGAACACGGGCTGCGCACCGCGCAGATCCTGCTGACCCACGAAGACCTGGCCGACCGCCATCGCTACCTGAACGCGCGCAGCACCCTGTTCGCCCTGCTGCGTCTGGGCGTCGTGCCCATCGTGAACGAAAACGACACCGTCGTGACCGATGAAATCCGCCTCGGCGACAACGACACGCTGGGCGCGCTGGTCACCAACCTGATCGAGGCCGACACGCTGGTCATCCTGACCGACCAGCGCGGCCTGTACGACTCGGATCCGCGCAAGAATCCGCAAGCCAAGTTCATCTCGCATGCCCAGGCCGGCGAACCCGCGCTGGAAGCCATGGCGGGCGGCGCGGGCAGCGGCATCGGCACCGGCGGCATGCTGACCAAGGTGCTGGCCGCCAAGCGCGCGGCCCACAGCGGCGCGCACACCGTCATCGCATCGGGCCGCGAACGCAACGTGCTGACGCGACTGGCCCAGGGCGAGTGCATCGGCAGCGAACTGCAGGCCGTCCTGCCGGTGTGGTCGGCGCGCAAGCAATGGCTGGCTGATCACCTGCGCCTTCGCGGGCGTGTCGTGCTGGACGACGGTGCCGTGCAGGCACTGCTGCGCGAAGGCAAGAGCCTCTTGCCCATCGGCGTGACCGACGTCGAAGGCGAGTTCGGCCGCGGCGACGTCGTGGCGTGCGTGGACAGCCAGGGCCAGGAATGCGCCCGCGGGCTGATCAATTATTCGTCCGCCGACACGCGCCGCATCTTGCGCCAGCCGTCGTCGCAGATCGCGCGCATTCTGGGCAGCATGACCGAACCCGAGCTCATGCATCGGGACAATCTGGTGGTGCTGTAAGTCAGGCGCCGTCCATCCCCGAAGGCGCCCTGCCCGCGCCCTCGGGCAGCAGGATGTACCCCCAACCCCGCACCGCCAATAGCGGAAGTTCGATATTGAACCGGCGCGCCTTGCTGCGCAGCCGGGACACGACGACGTCCACGCGCCGCGCGCTGTCCAGGGGATCGCGCGCTTCCGCCGGAAAGAAGTTTTCGCGATGAAGACAGTGGCCCGGCGCATTGAACAACCGCACCAGCACGGCGCGCTCGCGAAGCGTGAGCGGCAGGCGTTGACCCGCGGGGCCCACCAGCACGCGTCCCGGCGACACGACGCGCCACGCCCCGGGTCCGCATCGCGCGCGCCGGTACAGGCTACGCAACAGCGCATCCCACTCCAACGGCTCCGTGCCGGCCGGCACACAGGCGTCGACGCCCGCGTCCAGCGCCGCCGCGCGCTGGATCGCGGTGGCGCCACCGTCTTGCCACACCACCCGCGCGCCGGGCGCCGCGTGGCGCAAGCGGCCGATTAGATCGGCAATGCCGGCGCAAGGCCCCTGCAACGCGAGCAGATCCGGCGCGTCGTCAGGCAGGTGTTCCTGCAGCGCGTCCACCGATGCGAAGACGCGGGTGTCCCATTGAAATTGGCGCAGCACAGCGGCAAGCCGCCACCCCGCCACATTTTCAGATGGCATGATGAACACGCTGCCCCGCTCCCACATGCGACCGCCCCAGAAGTTATCACCCTAGTGTTATTTATATCCACCAACGTGACCGCCCCGCAAGCTTCAATCGCCGTGTGAAAACATTCTCAGACCGACTGAAGCATGCGCGTCTTCTTCGTGGCCACACGCAGAAGGCGCTCGCCCGCTTGGTGCGCATCTCCCAAAGTGCTATCGGCAGCTACGAAAGTGGTTTGCGGCATTCGAGCCGATCCGCGCGCAAGCTGGCGCAGGTGTTGAAGATCGAAGTCGAATGGCTGGAAACCGGCAAGGGTCCCATGGAGCTTCCCCTGGAAGCCTACGACTTGAGCAATACCTTGCCAGTATCAGGCGTTTCCGACGCGGCGCCGCGTCCCGGCGGCCGGCCCCGGCCCTTGGCGCCGTGGCCCTACCCCAACATTTCGCCCTCGCAGTTCGAATCGCTGACGCCTGACGAACGGGCAATGCTCGAAGCGTTGACCCAGACCTTCATCGAAACTACCTTGCTTCGCCGCGGCGTCAAACCGCGCGGCCGCAAGATCGGCTGATTGCGAAACGCGCTGGCGGCCGTCGACGCGGAACCCGTCATCCCGCTCGTTTCCGGCCTGGCGCACACCATGCAAGCGCTTTCCCTTCCCGCCCAAAGTCGCGACGCAAAAAAAACCCGGCTACAAGAGCCGGGTTTTTTGCGCGCCCTGAATCAGGGCTTGGCGGCGGGCGCAGGCGCCGGCGCGGGGGCCGTGCCACCTGCCGCGGGTGCGGCATCGCCACGGATGCGGGCGGCGATTTCAGAGGCAGCCTGAGCCGAAGGCACGCCGAACGCCAGGACGCCGCGGTTGAGCGGTTCGCCGATCAGCGGCGCGGCAACCAGTTCCTGATCGATCACCAGGGCGAGCACGCTGCCGACGTTGGCGGTGCTGACGGTGGTGAGCTTGCGCGTACCGGCTTCGGAGAAACGCAGGCCAACGAAGTTCTGGCCTTGACGGTCGACCAGCGCGGCGGCATCGGTCAGGTCAGCGCGCGTGAGGACAGGCGTCTCCTGCAGATAGAGCTTGCCGTCCGGGAGGCTGACTTCACGCAGGCCGGCGCCGGGTTCGCGCTTGGCAAGATAGAAATCCACGCGCGCGGCGGTCGCGGGCGTGGCCGATTGCTGGCCTGCCTGAGGCGTGGCCGCGGCGTCGGACGTCTTAGTCGGGGCGGTCTTGCAACCCGCTAGCGCCAATGTCACGACAACGAGGGCGGGCGCCAAAGTGCGTAGGTTCAGTTGCATGCTCGATTCCTTCTTAAGTGGGCTGATGCCGAACGGTAAGACTCTAAGACTGTACACGCGGCGTGTGGAAAAAAGTGTACCGAACCTGCATGACGGTGTCTGCCTAGACTGAATCCAAATGTAAAGCAGTAATACCAGCCTGCTGGAAAAGCCCTATTTCTGCGGCTTGGCGGGTAGCGCGCAGATTGATGGCGGCACCGGGCGCACTTGGCTCTATACTTCGCGTTCACGCAGGGGTACTCGTCCCGCTTCAGGGCGGCGACGTGTTGAGAGAGTCCCTTCGTACCAGTACGGATAATGCCGATGCTGGGAGCGTATTCCCGCCGCGCGTCTTCGCACGCCTGGACGGGAGTCCATCCCGATCGGCTCCAACCACTCGCTTGGAGCTTTCCATGAACGCCAATCCCAAATTCCTGGCCGCTACCGCCGAAGTCGACGCGGCGGCCGTCGCACCGCTGCCCAAATCCCGCCGCGTGTATGAAGTGGGCTCGCGCCCCGACATCCGCGTGCCCTTCCGGGAAATCGAACAGGACGACACCCCGACGATGTTCGGCGGCGAAAAGAACCCGCCGCTGACGGTGTACGACTGTAGCGGTCCCTACACGGACCCCGAGGCCAAGATCGACATCCGCCGCGGCCTGCCGGAACTGCGACGCGCCTGGATCGATGAGCGCGGCGATACGGAGCTGCTGTCCGGCCCGACCAGCGAGTACGGCAAATCGCGTCTGACCGACCCCAAGCTGACGGCAATGCGCTTTGACCTGCAACGCCCGCCGCGCCGCGCAAAATCGGGCGCTAACGTGTCGCAGATGCACTACGCGCGCCGCGGAATCATCACGCCTGAAATGGAATACGTGGCCATCCGGGAGAGCCTGCGCCGCGAACACTACCTGCAAACGCTGCGCGACAGCGGCCCCGACGGCGAGAAGATGGTCAAGCGCCTGCTGCGCCAGCATCCGGGCCAATCGTTCGGCGCATCGATTCCCGCCGCGATCACGCCGGAATTCGTGCGCGACGAAATCGCCCGCGGCCGCGCGATCATTCCGGCCAACATCAATCACCCGGAAGTGGAACCGATGGCCATCGGCCGCAATTTCCTGGTGAAGATCAACGCGAACATCGGCAATTCCGCGGTCAGCTCGGGCATCGGCGAGGAAGTGGAAAAGATGACGTGGGCGATCCGCTGGGGCGGCGACACGGTGATGGACCTGTCCACGGGCAAGCACATCCACGAAACCCGCGAATGGATCATCCGCAACTCGCCGGTGCCGATCGGCACGGTGCCGATCTACCAGGCGCTGGAGAAGGTGGACGGCAAGGCCGAGGACCTGACCTGGGAGATCTTCCGCGACACGCTGATCGAGCAGGCCGAGCAAGGCGTGGACTATTTCACGATCCACGCAGGCGTGCGTCTGCCGTTCATTCCGATGACCGCGGACCGGATGACGGGCATCGTGTCGCGCGGCGGCTCGATCATGGCGAAGTGGTGCCTGGCGCATCACAAGGAGAGCTTCCTGTACGAACGCTTCGAAGAGATCTGCGAGATCATGAAGGCGTACGACGTGAGCTTTTCGCTGGGCGACGGCCTGCGCCCGGGCTCGGGCTACGACGCAAACGACGAGGCGCAATTCGCCGAACTGAAGACGCTGGGCGAGCTGACACAGGTAGCCTGGAAGCACGATGTGCAGGTGATGATCGAAGGGCCGGGGCATGTGCCGATGCAGATGATCAAGGAAAACATGGAGCTGCAGCTGGAACACTGCCACGAGGCGCCGTTCTATACGCTGGGGCCGCTGACGACGGACATCGCCCCTGGCTACGACCACATCACGTCGGGTATCGGCGCGGCACTGATCGGCTGGTACGGCACGGCGATGCTGTGCTACGTGACGCCGAAGGAACACCTGGGCTTGCCGAACAAGAAGGACGTGAAGGACGGCATCATCACGTACAAGATCGCGGCGCATGCGGCCGATCTTGCCAAGGGACATCCAGGCGCGGCGATCCGCGACAACGCGCTATCGAAGGCGCGGTTCGAGTTCCGATGGGATGATCAGTTCAACCTGGGACTGGATCCGGATACGGCGAAGGAGTTTCATGACGAGACCTTGCCGAAGGATTCGATGAAGGTGGCGCACTTCTGCTCGATGTGCGGGCCGCATTTCTGCAGCATGAAGATCACGCAGGACGTGCGGGATTATGCGGCGGCTCAGGGAGTTAGCGAGAAAGAGGCGCTGGCGAAGGGGATGCAGGAGAAGTCGGTGGAGTTTGTAAAGAAAGGGAGTGAGGTTTATCACCGGCAGTGAGTGGCTGGCGGGGGATGATGTTGATGGAGTGTGGGGGTTGCGGCTTGCGGCTTGCGAGCTTGCGGCTTGCGGCGGATCGGGTTCTTTAGACGCCCGGCGCGGCGTGGGCCTGGGGCGGGCGGGGCTCCGATTGCGGTCCGGAGCCTTCGCTCCGGACT